>NZ_JAMYRK010000024.1:0-84017 GCF_040321335.1 Mesorhizobium sp. M0437 | reverse complement strand
CATTTGCAAATATCTCGCCGTAGCGCATGAAGGCAGCCTGTCCCGTTCGGAAAGCGATTTCAGCCTGTGACAGCGGCGACCAGGACGGCGCCGAAAGTCGGCGCTACTATCCTTGACGCCCCGCGAACGCCGCCTTCCATTGGATCCTCCCCGAACAAGCCGGGTAAATAACGGCACTCTCGGTGCTTTGTTCCCGGCCGTGTGGCCGGACGACAGCCGCGTCACACAGGCCGTGTTGGGGCGGCCTTTCGTTTGCAAAAGGCACTCTTCGCTCTCATTGATGTGCGGCAGCGAGGTCCTTGACGTGACGTTCGTGCATTTGCAGCACCGGCAGCGTCTTCTTGGCAAACTCCTTCATCGCGGGATCGTCGCCGGAATTCGCGTAAACGGAAAACAGCGCCACCGCTTCCTTATGCGCCTGGGTCTGCATGTCGATATATTTCGATTGGAAACTGTCCCCGCTGGCCTCCTTGAGTTGGTCGAGCAGCGCTTGGTGCTTGGTGTCCAGCGACGGGCCGGCCGGCGCGGTGGCCGAAGTCGTCTGCCCCTTGCTGAGCGCCGCCTTGAAGTCCTCGCCGGCCTTGGTATGGTCCGTGACCATTTGCGCCGCGAAGGCCTTCACATCGTCAGCCGTCGCCTGCGTCTGCGCAAGTCGGCTCGATTCGATTTCAAATGTATTGGCGATGGGCACGGTCTTGACGAATGTCGCGGTGTCAACCTTGCTCATGGTGTCGGTCGTCAGCGGCGTCAGCGTCGCCGATTGGGCAAAAACAGCCAAAGGCGCGCCGGCCATCATCGCTGCCGCAGTGATGGATAGAAGCGTTTTCATGGGGGGTCCTCCGAGGCTGATGTCATCCCTCCGATGGCTCAACGCGGAAGCTGCGACGAGGTTGCCTGGTCGCAGTGGCCACAGCCGCCGCGAGCCAAACAAATGATTTAAATAAAGGACGCCGGGCTGGGTCCTGCAAAGTGCAACGCAACCCGTAGGACCGTACGGAATCGTACAAGCTCTTTCGCTTTGCCGCAGTCTTGCTATCGTCTGCCGGGACAGATGGGTGGAGGCTTCCGTGGGGCAGATCAAGTCGCCGCTTGGAATCGGTATTGATACCGACAAAGCCGTTCATATCGTCATGGCCGACTACAATTCGGGCGACATTCTCTCGACCACTGTCGTCATAGCCGATTTGCGCAAACGCTTTCCCTGGTTCCGGCAAACCGACGAGGAACTGGTTGGCTTCATCGTTCGGGCGCTGGACGGTCGGGAGATCGCGGTCAGCTTCGACCACCGCTGCCGTTAGACGGCCGATTTTCATCACCAATGAGGCCGCGGAGCGTACGCTCCGCAGCCTCATCACAGACTATGATAAACCGGGCGCTTACTTGCCGCAGTGGTTGTCGTTCACCGTCGGCGCCATCGTGCCCGGAGACTTGCCGGTCGCGTCGGGCAGAGCCCCCTGCGGGCCTGGTGGGCAATTCCGGTCGGCATTCGAATTCGTCGTTGAGAAATCGCGAATGCTGTTGGTGATGGTCGAATCCGTGCCGGTGTCAGGGCCGCCATTATCCGGGACTACTATCGTCCGCCCGCTGCCGTCGGCAGCGGCTCCGGAGGGATCGCCGACGTTCTGGGCCATCGCTGACGTGGCCAGACCGATCGTAAGCGCCGAAGCTGCGAGAATTTTCGTGAGCATGATGCTTCTCCTTTTTACGAGGGTCGTCGCGTTGCGACTACGAAAACAACCGTTCGGGCGGGCGAAGGTTCCGACAAATTCCCCATGAATTTCAGCATGTTCTTGGGTGTTCAAGGCGGCCGCCATGCCATTCTCCGCGGGCATGCATCTGTGGACTTTTCTGACGGCCCGGCCCGGCATTTTGCTCGCCGCATGAGCGTACGCCTTACCGTCCCGCCGGAACAGGAATGCTCTTTGTGAGTTCATACCTTTGTACAATGCGACGCGCTGATGCGAATGGCGGCAGCGCAAACAAGGAGAGCAGACATCATGGGCCTTGGAACCATTCTCATCATCATCTTGGTCCTTGCCTTGCTTGGCGGCTTCAGCGGCTTGGGCGGCGGACCGTTCTATGGCACCGGCTATTACGGTGGTGGCGGCCTCGGCTTGGTGCTGCTTATCGTCATTATCCTGGTCCTGCTTGGGCGCATTTGATGCATGTCGTGCAAAAGTGTGCAGCGGTTTTGTGATAACGACATGCATAAAACATGAAGTAAGCGCGTCGCATGAGGCCGGCCAAACGCGACACGCGTTAGTGTCACGCTCGCGACAAAAACGCCTGCCGCTTGGTAATTAGCGCCGGGCGTTTTGTCGTGAAAGACTAGATTTCCAAGATCCTTGGCAAACCGGGACCCTGGCTAGAAAGGGCGACTCGGTGCCGAACCTTTCGGCGCCGAGGACGCCACCATAGCAGCAGCTTATTGTTGGCGATCGGCGGCCAGCGCTTCTTTCAGATCGGCGTTGAGCACACCCTCGTTGAACAGCGACATGATACGGGCTGCCAACCGCTCGCGGACAGGACTGTCGTCCGCAACACCCAACTCGCGGCAGCAGTCGTCGAGCGCTTTTCTCAGCACGCTCAGTTCGGCTGGAGTTGCTGCACCTTGCATCGGCATGCCATCCTCCCTTGAAAAGGGCGAAAGCGCGAAGCGTCTTTCAAGCGTCCACTCGCCGTGCCTGTGTGGACGACTCCAATTCAATTAGCGCCGCTCTCGTCCAAACTCAATGTACGGAAATTACCAAGCAGACAGTTTGGGAACGACTGCCTTGCACCTGCATTGTTGCTGCGATCCAACCCACCCCTCATTTGGATCACTGGGCGTAGCCCACGACGCCCGAATGGAGCCCGTTGCATCCCTCGCGACGGGCTCTTTTCGAGCCCGGCGATCTCAATTGTCGTTTTCGTACCAAACCGACTTTGGTACGTTTCCAACTCTAACTTTCAGTCGGATGTTTTCGTAGGCAAGCGGCAGGAGAAACTGCCGTGCATCGATTCATTTTTTTATTTAGTAGGCTCCATACCTTTCAGTGCTTATATAAGCGTTATCGTCCGCAGGTTATACCGGGCGCGGACGGCTGGGAGATAAAAAGGCTCTTGCCCTGTTTTGGGCCCAGCTATGTCTGATCCAGCAAATTCCAATAAAAATCCGTACAAAAACAAGCTGTTGCGCCGAATGAGCGCCGGCGATTTCGCCTCTCTCGAGCCGCACATCGAGCGCTGTTCGCTGGAGTTACGGCAATCGCTCGAAGTGTCCGGATCGCCGATCGAGGCCATTTATTTCCTCGAGGACGGCATCGGTTCGGTGGTTGCGAAAATGCCGAACGGCAGCGATGCGGAAGTTGGCCTTGTCGGCTTGGAAGGTATGACCGGCTCGGCCCTGATAATGGGCGACGACCGTACGGTCCATGATTGCTATGTGCAGCTGGCGGGAGAAGCTGCCAGGATCGACGCCGAGCCGTTCAAGGCGGCGCTGACGCAAAGCCCGACGCTGCGGCTGTTCTTGCTGCGCTACGTGCAATATCTGCATGTCCAGACTGGCTATACCGCGCTGGTCAACGCGCGATCGAAACTTGAAGACCGGCTGGCGCGCTGGCTTCTCATGTGTGACGATCGGGTGGACGGCGGCCGGCTGACGATCACGCACGAATTCCTGTCGATCATGCTTGGCGTAAGGCGCCCGGGTGTAACGGTCGCGCTGCAGCTGCTCGAGGGGCGAGGGCTCATCCGGTCCCGCCGCGGCGAAATTATCATCCGCGATCGCGATGGTCTCGTCGCACTGGCGGATGGCGGCTACGGCCTGGCCGAGGCCGAATATACCCGCCTGGTCGAGCATATCGGCGAGCGCTGACGGCGCTTTTCTGGCCGATTGCTGCCGCAGGTCGAAGGCCCCTGCGACACCACACAGCGGGTCGGAAAAATTTGCAAAGCTGCCGGACCGTCAGGGAACTTGTTTCCTGTCGGAGGGTTATCGGACGCCTCCACTTTGCGAGGCGGCACCAACCATTCGGGAGAGGATCATGGCGACTACGAAAAAGGCCCCGAAGGCGGCAAGCAAGGGCCTTGAGGATCTGTTCCTCGACGGGCTCAAAGACCTCTACTACGCCGAGAAGAAGATACTGAAAGCGCTGCCCAAAATGGCCAAGGGCGCGGAGTCGGAAGAAGTGACCGCCGCTTTCGAGAAACACCGCATGGAAACCGAAGGACATGTCGACCGCCTCGAGGAGGTGTTCGACAAATTCGGCAAGCCGGCCCGCGGCAAAACCTGTCCGGCCATTGACGGCATCATCGAAGAGGGCTCGGAAATGCTCGAGGAGTATAGTGGTGCTCCCGCGCTCGACGCCGGGCTTGTCGGTGCGGCGCAAGCCGTCGAGCATTACGAGATCGCTCGCTACGGCACTTTGATCGCGTGGGCGGAAGAACTCGGCAAGAGCGACGTTGTCGAGCTGCTCAGGGCAACTCTCAAGGAAGAGGTCGCGACCGACGAAGCGCTTTCCAAGCTCGGCGAAAGCGGCGTCAACGAACGCGCCATGCAGGAAGCTGCCTGATTTCAAAACCGCAACCGAGCCTTGGTTGCCAAGGCTCGGTTGGCCGCGGCGAACCGGTGAAATGATGCATTGGTCCGTCATGAACGGTAGAGCGGGCAGCAAGCGCCTTGAAGCGGTGTCTCGGATCGGACTTACTCGATCTGCTCGAACGTGCATTGCCGCGGCTCCTTGTCCGGCCGCCAGCGCAACAGCTTGGTTCCGTGCCGGAACCGGTCGCCTGTCACATGGTCGAACCGAACCTCGACCACCAGTTCAGGCTTTATCGGTTCCCATTGTCCGCTCCGCTCCGTGCTCCAGCGGCTTGGTCCGCCCGGCGCCTTGCCGGTGAAACCTGGTTTGGCCCGCAGTTTTTCCAGCCGTCTGGTCAGCGCCGCCCTGTCGTCCTTGCCGATGGTCGAGGTGAATCCGACATGATCCAGCCTGCCTTCGTTATTGTAGAGGCCGAGCAGCAGAGATCCGACTTCGTTGCTGCCGGCGAGATAGCGAAAGCCGCCGACCACGCAATCCGCAGTGCGCAGCCGCTTGACCTTGACCATGGCGCGCTCGCCGGGCCGGTATGGCCCGGCGATCAGTTTTGCAACAACACCGTCGGTCGAGCCGTGGCCGGCGCCCTGCAGCCAGCGCTCGGCGGTGGCGGCGTCGTGCGTATATTTGGACAGGTGCAGTTGGGGCCGTGCCGCCGACGCGACAAAGGCCCCAATCGCCTGCCTCCTGGTGGTGAGAGGCTCTTCGATGATGATCCTGCCGCCGGGCTCGGCCAGCATATCGAACAGGATCAGCATGGCGGGCGTCTCGAGGCTTAATTTGCGGATCCTGCTTTCGGCGGGATGGAGGCGCATTTGCAGGGCCTCGAACGAGGACGATCCGTCGACCTCGATGACAATCTCGCCGTCGGCAACAAACCGTCGCGAGCTCACATCGCGCAGCACCGCGACCAGTTCGGGAAAATAGCGGCCAAGCGGCTTGCCCGATTTTGCACGCAGATCGACGGCATCGTCGCCCTTGAACACGAGGCAGCGAAACCCGTCCCATTTCGGCTCGTATTGCCAAAGCCCGTCGCCGCCAGGGATTGCATCGGCGGCTTTGGCTTCCATCGGACGAAGGTCGAGCGGCAACGGAAATGCGGTCATGGCTGGTCCGCGCCGCCGCTACGGCATTCGCTACCGCCGTCGGCCATTCCTCTGTGCCCCGCTTTGCCGCCTCGGCGCCTTGCGGCCGGTTTGCTCGGGCGAAGGCGACAGCGGATCAACCTCGTCGGTCCCGCCGATCTCCTTGGTGATGCGATAGGCCAGATAAGCGACGGCTCCGGCAAGCAGCAAGCGGACCATGACTGCAAATCCTTCGTTGGTGTGAACCCACCAACCCGCAGGCCGAAGGTTTTGTTCCGCCGCTGCCCATCGCCGGGGTGAATCGTCGGCGGCGCAACCAAAATCCAGGCGCATCGTTTGTTGCTTATCGACGAAAAGAATTTGCGATGAAGACGCTCTTGCCCTTGTTCGCTTTGACCATGGCGCTATTCCTGGCCAGCAGCGCTTGGCCTGACGGGTGACCGCGATGCTCCTCGTTGTTCCGGTCTGGCAGGACATCGCGGCACGACTGCTTCTGACCGCGCTCGCCGGCCTGTTGATAGGCCTCAACCGCGAGGCGCGCGGGCACGCGGCGGGGCTACGCACCACCGTGCTGGTCGGATTGGCCGCCGCCATCACAATGATCCAGGCCAGTATTCTGCTCGAGACCGTTGGCAAGCACCCGGATTCGTTTGCATCGATGGACGTCTTGCGCTTTCCGCTGGGCGTGTTGACCGGCGTCGGCTTTATCGGCGGTGGCGCCATTCTTCGCCGCGGCAATCTTGTCAGCGGCGTCACCACGGCGGCCACGTTGTGGGTGATGACGGCGATCGGATTGGCTTTCGGTGGTGGCCAATACGGCTTGGGCGCGGCCGGCACGGCGCTGACGCTGGCCACCTTGCTGGTCCTGAAATGGGTGGACCTTCGAATGTCGCGCGAACACCATGCCCAGTTGGCACTGACCTGGAAGGCCGCAGCCCGACAGGAACTCGATACGATGATCGGGCCGCTTGGCTACCGGGCACGCCTCGTCGCGATAGAGAGGCGCCCAGATCTCAAGGACCCTGTGTTCTCGTTCGAGATCAGTTGGAGGCGGCCCGACACTGGGGCACCGCCAATGGATCTGCTGGCATCGGTTGGCGAGCATTGCGAGATCCAGAAGTTTGATCTCCTCAGCGAACCTGCCCGCTAGCTGGCGGCTTGCAACGATCGCGGCCTGAATCAGGCCATAGCTTCTCCACACCCCTTTCGATACCTATCTGTCGAGGCAGGACTCAAGGAGCAAGCAAAAGAGCGTGGCACAGCGATCGGGAAGTGCTGATCTCCCACTTCACGGCGGACGCGTGCCGAAATGGCTCGGCGACCGCATGACGCGGCTTGGCGCGGTCATGTGCGAGGCGATCATCCACCATTACGGCCGCGATGAATTGCTGCGCCGGCTGGCGCATCCGTTCTGGTTCCAGTCCTTTGGCGCCGTGATGGGGATGGACTGGCACTCCTCCGGCATCACCACCAGCGTCGTCGGAGCGTTGAAGCGCGGTCTGTCGCCGCTTTCCGGCGAACTCGGCATCCACGTTTGCGGCGGCCGCGGCGCGCATTCGCGCAAGACCCCGCACGAGCTTGCCCTGATCGGCGAGCGTGTCGGCCTCGACGGGCAAGGCCTGGCGACTGCCAGCCGGCTTGTCGCCAAGGTGGACAGCGCCGCGGTCCAGGACGGTTTCGATCTCTATCTGCACGGCTTCATCGTCACCGATGACGGCAACTGGGTGGTGGTGCAGCAAGGCATGAACGGCGACAGCAAGGTGGCGCGCCGCTATCACTGGCTGTCCGAGGGCCTGAAGAGCTTTGTCGACCAGCCGCATGCTGCCATCGAGGGCGCCAATCAGGGCGAGATCGTCAACCTGACCGACCGCCGCGCCGAAGCGTCGCGCCAGGGACAACTGGACCTTCTGCACGGCCTTGGACCGGATCGCATCGTGAGGGAGCTTGCCGCTTTGGAGCGGGGTTCGGCGCCAGCGCCGGAGCCGGCACAAAAGCTGCTGCCGCATCTGGTGATGCCGGCGCACCACGATGTACGCGAAAGCGATGTCGTCATGCGCCGCCTGCACGGCAACATCGCCGCGGCGGCCGAGCGCGGCCCGACAGATTTCGCCGGGCTTCTCCTGGTGCCCAATGTCGGCGCGCGCACAGTGCGGGCGCTGGCGCTCGTCGCCGAAGTGGTGCATGGCGCGCCGTGCCGATTTTCCGATCCCGGCCGCTTCTCGCTGGCGCATGGCGGTAAGGACAGGCACCCGTTCCCCGTGCCGCTGAAGGTCTATGACGAGACGATCGGCGTGCTGAAGTCGGCTGTCCAGAAGGCCAGGCTCGGCCGTGACGAAGAGATCGGCGCGTTGCGGCGGCTGGACGACCAGTCGAGGCAGGTCGAGCGCTATGTCACCGGCCCAAGCCTGAAGGAAATAGTCGCCGGGGAGTTCGAGCAATCGCATCTGCTCGGCGGCCGCAGCGTCTTCGGTTGGGAGGTCGTACCCGAAACGGCCGCAGTCAAATCAACGAAGTGATCGGCTCGGATCAAGCCTCCAAGTCGATCAGGGCGACGCCGAGTTCGGGACGGTGCCTGCGGCGCAGATGGCCAGGCGTCTCCACCAATGTGACCTCGAGCGTCGGCCGCACGATGCCGTCCAGCAGATGACCGCCCCTCGTGGTGCCGTCACTCAATCCAAGGACTGCGTGGACGTGCAAGCTGGGCCTGCCGTCGTCGCCGATGGCAACATCGCCGATCGCGCTCAGCACTTCACACTGTTCCCGGACGGGGATTTTCCGGTAGGTCCTTTCTCCAGGGTCGAACCAGCCGACGGTTGCACTTTCGAAAGCGCCGAGCGCGGTCAGCGACGCGCCGCCGACGCCACGGTCGACCGCAAATGACGTCAGCTGCGCAAACGCCTCTTCGCCGGGATCAAGCACAACGACGAACGTTCTCTGTCCGGCGCTTTCGGCAACAAGCTGTGATTTCATGATCTTGCTCCAGCCCGTCAGGAATTCAAATCCACCACACCAGCAATGCCAGCAAGACGAGACCCACCAGGCCGGCGATGAAAATGATCCGGCGCGCCCGCGTCCGCAGAACGATCTCGCCCTGCCGCGCCTGCTCCGCCGAAAAGACAGGACCATTCTTGTCCCGGTCGCTGCTCATCCATCGTCTCCTTCCGGGGCATTATTCGGCATTGAATGGATCTGGCGCCCGATAGAACACAATCTCGTTTGGCGGATGAGGTTCCACGGCGGGGCGCCGTTGCAGCTATTCCTTTGGCGCGGTGGCGGGCGCGGTATAGCGGCGGCGCACTGCGTCCAGGATGTGGTTGCGGCTCTCCTGCGCCGAAAGTGTGCCGTCTTTCTCCGCTTCAGCGGTCTCGCGCGCCAGTTCCTTGTCCCTGATCTGGTGGCGAAACCATTCGGAATAGTCGCCGGCGCGCAGATGATGTTCCCAGGTCCTGTCGTCGATGCCCTCGGCGATCTGGGCGAAAATCATCAGATTATGGGCGCGGAGGTTCATCGCATTGTCGGGGCCGCGGAAATAGAAGCTGCCCTTCTCGTCGAGCTGGCCCTCGGCATATTTGCGGCTGTGGCGCTTGAGCGACTGCCGCGGTTCGATCGGCTCGACCATGGCAGGTTTCTTGCACGCCTGCGGCCGCCAGAACAGCACGCGCTCGTCTTTTGGAGAGTTCAGGTCCTTGTCCTTTGGCGGTTCGGTGCCGGTCTCGTGACAGAACGTCTTGATGACCTTTTTCGCCTTGGGGCCGAGTGCGATGACGGCGGTGACCAGCCGCAATGCCTCGGTTGAGATCGCGTCCGGATGAACCGTGATCAGGATCGTGCCCGGCAATTCCATGGCCAGCACCATTGGCGTGTCGTCGCGCCGCTTCGGCAAGAGGTGATGCGCCTCGTCGATGATCAGCCAGTGTGGTCGTGCCGTGCGGAAGCGAACACCGCCAAGGCCCGGCAGCAGGTCGGCAAAGAAGTCCGGCCGCTCGTTAACGCGCAGCGCCAGGCCATTGACGACCAGATTGTTGTCCGGCTTCCCCAGGAGATCGAGCAGTTGCGTCTTCGTCGGCGCGTTCGAGCCGTCGCCCAGCCGGACGGCGCCTTCGAGGCCGTCATAGTCGCCTTCCGGATCGAAGATGCAGAACTGGAACTTTCTCTCGACGAAGCGCTCCGTCAGTGCGGTCGCCAGGGTCGATTTGCCGATGCCGGAGCTGCCGGCGATCAGCACCGTATCGGTTGGCGACAGATACACCTCCTTGCCATCCTCCGAGCCAAGCAGAATGCCGTCGCGGTTCGGCACAAGCTCGCGATCGCGCTCGACCACCTTGGCGATCAGTTCCTCGACGCCTTTTCCGCGCGCGCCGCGTGTCACGAGATCCGCCATATCCTTGACTGCCGGCAGTGCGTTGTCGACGGCGACGCTGAAGCCGCAGGCGCGCAGGAAGGCGTGGTCGTTTTCGGCGTCGCCGACACCGACGACGTTGTGCGGCGACAATCTGAGGTCCTGAAGCGCAGCTGTCAGCCCGGTCGCCTTGTTGATGCCGCTGGGCAGGATCATCACCGCGCCCTTGTTGAAGATGATTTCCAGCTCCAGCCCCAATTTCTTGATGACCTCGAGCGCGGTAGCCTGATGCGGTTCCCAGGTTGCGACGATCGAGCGTCCGACCGAAAGCGGTTTGACACCGCGTTTCCTGAGTTTGGCGATGAACTCGGGGGCGGGCGGCGGAGATATCGTCCGCTCCTCCTCGCTGGCCGGCGTGTAGATCAGCGCGCCGTTTTCGGCGACCACCTTGTCGAAAATCGCGACTTCGGGAAAGACGCGCTTGAGGTCGGGCAGCTCGCGCCCGGTGACGAGAATGAGTTTGCGGCCGCTCTTCTTGAACCGTTCAAGCGCCGCAAGCGTCTTCTCGGCAACGATCCCTTCATGCGCCAGCGTGCCGTCATAGTCAGTGGCCAGGGCAATGAAATACATGCCGTCAATAGCCGCCCACGATCGGCAATATCTCGCCGGTGATGTAGCTCGAGCAGTGCGGCGAGGCGAGGAACACGTAGGCCGGCGCGATCTCCTCCGGCTGGGCCGGCCGTTTCATCGGCGTGTCAGCGCCAAATTTCGAAACATCGCCGGCTTCCTTGTCCGAGGGGTTGAGCGGCGTCCAAACCGGGCCTGGCGCCACGGCGTTGACCCTTATGCCCTTCTCGACAAGGTTGCCCGAGAGCGCGCGGGTGAAGGCATGAATGCCGCCCTTGGTCATGGAGTAATCGACCAGTTGCTTCGAGCCCTCGATGCCGGTCACTGAACCGGTATTGATGATCGCCGAACCGGGTTTCATGTGCGGCACGGCCTCCTGCGCCATGTGGAAATAGCCGTAGAGGTTGGTCTTCAGCGTCGTGTCGAAATGCTCCTCGGTCAGCTCGCTGAAATCGCTGGAGTGGATCTGGAAAGCGGCGTTGTTGACCAGCACGTCGATCCGCCCAAACTCCTGCACGATCTCAGCCACCGCGTTGTGGCAGTGGTTGCGTTCGCTGACGTCCGCCTTGATCAGGATGCAGCGCCGGCCTTCCGCTTCGACGGCCCTTTTGGTATCTCTGGCGTCCCTATCCTCCGAGAGATAGACGATCGCCACATCGGCGCCTTCACGCGCATAGAGCACGGCCACCGCACGGCCGATGCCTGAATCGCCGCCGGTAATGACGGCCACTTTGCCGTCGAGCTTTTTCGATCCGATATAGTACGGCGCATCGTAAAGCGGCGCCGGCTCGATCGCCCATTCATGCCCCGGCTTCGGCTGGTGCTGCTCGGGGAAGGGCGGCTCGGGATATTTGCGGGCGCCCGCCTGCATGGCGCCTTTTTGCCTGCCATTGGATTTGGACTTGTCCTTCTCGTCGATCCGGCGCTGGATGTGCCGTTGCTTGGCGGCCTCGCCGGCGACTTCCGATTTCATCTGCATGGTCATCTCCCTGGCTTGAAACCCAACAACGCATGTCCGGCGAAAAGGTTTATGCGACCACGTCATTCCTTGAGCCCGGCGACACGCTCCAGCAGCGGCCGTTGCAGCAGCGGCAGATGGCCGACGACGCTGAAGGCCGCGTTTCTGACGCCTTGCATGATGCCGTTGTCCGATTGGGCCACCGAGAGGATGCGCTCGCTGAGCGTGATCCACCGTTGCCCCACCGGGTGGCGTTCGCTTGTGTAGCCGGCAAGCGTGCCGTCGACGAAACGCCTGGCGAATGACGCGGCGTCCTCGATGCCGAGATTCATGCCGCGCGCCCCCAACGGCGAATGCACATGCGCGGCATCGCCTCCCAGGAAGACGCATGCGGTTTGATAGCGCGGCGCCTGTCGTACCGGAATATGGAAGCGGTCGGCCCGCAACAACCGCGTGATCCGGTAATTGCCGGGGATGCGCGCCAACGCATCCTCGCTGTTTGAAACCGCGCGATAGCGCTTCTCGCCGATCGGGATGATAAAACCGACGTCGCCGTTCCTGTGAAGAAATGCGTGGGCGGCCATCGGCTCATAGGGCCAATCGTCGATGTCGGCGTCGGCAATGCTCCATTGCCGCCGATGCGTGTAGCCATCGAAGCCGATGCCGATGGCATCACGCACCGTGCTTTGCGCACCGTCGGCTCCGAAGACAAGGTCGAAACTTGCCTCGTCACGGCCGTCTGGCGCCTCGATCCGCACCTCGACCCGGCCTTTGTGCTCGGCCATGCCGATAAATGTGCTTCGCCATTCGACGTCGACGCCAAATCCCTTGACCGTGTCGGTCATCAGCGATTCGGTGTCGCGCTGCGGCAATGACAGCAGAAAATTATGGCGGTGCGGCAGGATCGAGAAATCGATCTCGCCGAGCGCTCGTCCTTCGAAGTAGAAACGGGCTCGGCGAATTTTCAATCCTTCGGCGAGCAACCGGCCAGCGACTTTGGACGGTTCAAGGATGTCGAGGCTGTGCGAACTGATGCCGACCGCCTTGGCGAGCGGCGTCGGGCCTTCCTTGCGGTCGATGATGCGAGGTGCAATGCCGCGCCTTGCCAGTTCGACTGCCGCCGTCAGCCCGGTCGGGCCGGCGCCGACGATCAGGATGGAAGCGTCCCGCGAAGCCGTCATCGTCCGGCGTCAGCTTTTTGGCAGTGCGTAGGCAATGATGTCGTCGCCGATCCTGGTCTCCATGAAATGGTGGCCGCCGGGTGCAAGGGTCGCCAGCCAGATCAGGACGTAAAGCCATACACCGGCGGTATTGCCGGCAAGCAGCAGGCTGCCGGCGGCCAGCAGGGCGATCCCGGCGGGCAGATAGTACCAGGATCCGCCCAGCGCGATCAGCCAGGCACCGCCCCCTCCGATCAGCAGGCCGAGGATCGTCAGCAGCGCGCCGACGAACATCGTCCACCAGAAGGCAACGCCGGACCGGCGGCGAATGGGATGGGAGTCGGGGATGGTCATGATGCTTATCCGGGTGAAACAGAACGTGACCTCATCCGAACGTATGGAGGGGTCGATGGTTTCCGGTCAGCCCGACCTGATGGGCCAGGGCGGGGTAACCATTCTGTGATCTCCGCTGCTCCAGCCGGAACTTACCCACGCAGCCGCAGTTAGGGGTTTTGGGGGGTGAATACGGTTTGCTGGATGCGAAATCGGCGAGGGAATGCCGCAGGTCTTTTCAAGGAGCGCCAACGGCATTTCACGTTTCGCTCTGTGGGGCGCGTGTTTCATGGCGATCTTTGCGGCTCTCGGCGGCACCGCCATCCTGCGTTCGGACTTCGTCACCGGCGTTGGCCGGCCGTTGGCGCAACCAGTGCCGTTCAGCCACAGGCACCATGTCGGCGAGCTTGGCCTCGATTGCCGTTATTGCCATAGCGGCGTCGAGACTTCGTCATCGGCGGGTCTGCCGGCGACCGAGGTGTGCATGACCTGCCATTCGCAGCTTTCACCAACGCGAACATGCTGGCGCCGGTACGGGCAAGCCTTGCCTCCGGGCAGCCATTGCAGTGGCAGCGGGTGAACAGTGTCCCCGACTTCGTCTATTTCAATCATTCGATCCATATCGCTAAAGGCGTCGCCTGCGAGACGTGCCATGGCGAGGTCGACGACATGATCGGACAATAGGCCGAAGCGGCGCACCTCGTGATGCCTTGCCTGCGCTCGGACCGGCCTCATACGGCCCGCTTTTGCCCGGCCGCCAGCGTAGAAATCTTTTGGCCGTGGCCATTGAGTTGCCGGGCCTCGTCCTCGGCTGCGTCTTCAAGCTTGGCGACGAGCAGGTCCTTGAGGTCGCCGACCTCTTCCTCGATGTCTTCGATGGGTACGCCGGCATCGGCAGCCTCTTCCTTGCATTCCCTGGCGAGGATTTCCGCCTCCCTTTCAAGCTTGATCGGAGGCGGCGGCACATGAACGTTTTCGTGGATCCAGTCCTGCAAGAATTCTATCGCACTATCACTCATGGCGCTCACCTATAGCGGCAACCTGTAGTGCACATTAACGTACGTGCTGCAAAATGGATGCTTGGCAACGCCGGATTTCGAATAGCGATACTTGACGATAGCGTGATCGCCCTAAGGGCTAGAGCTTCTGCAGCCAAATGGGATTATCGGCGTCGCGGAAATGCGGCTAGCCAGACAGTTGGAGCGGGATCATTCTGCCCTTAGGACGTGTTGCGCCGCCGCGCCGGTGCTGCTCGATTAGGATCGCCTGACGGCCGAACATCGTCATCCGCAGCAGCCGGTCGTGCCGGCCACTCGGCGGCGCGGTCCGCGCGCATTTTGCGTTTATGCGCCATCCAGAACGGCAAGAGCTCAGCAAGAAAACTGTATATCGTGGTCTTCATCGGCATGCTCCGGACACGGGTTACAACTCGTGATCCCCGAGTTCCGTTCCGACAAAGAGTTGCGTTCCGACAAATCCGTCGCTTCTACAACTGCGATTCGATCGGCAGGCACCCAACCAGCGCTGCAACGATGCGCCGATAGAGACTGGCCTCCGGTTCACGCGAATATTGCCGCATCTCGCCATCCGCCATGCCGAGCCACCGCAAGGCGCCTTTGTCCAGGACCAGCTGATAGCTCGTCTGCGGTGACTTTTCGTGCTCGAACAGCCGGCGCAACTCCATCACCAGATTGGTATCATGGAAAAGCACGCCCATTTCCGCATTCAACGACACCGAACGCGGATCGAAATTGAAGGAGCCGACAAACCCGAGCGTATCGTCGACCGTGAAGGCCTTGGTGTGGAGGCTGGCTCCCTTTGAACCGAAAACGGAAATGTTGGCCTGGCGGTCGAAGGGCTGCAATTCGAAAAGCTGGATACCTTTTTTAAGCAGCTTGCGGCGGCATTTGGCATAGGCGCCGTGCACGGCGGCGACGTCCGTCGCGGCGAGCGAGTTGGTCAGGATTGCAACCTCGGCGCCACGATCCACCAGCTTCGACAGGATGGCCAACCCGGTGCGGCTGGGGATGAAATAGGGCGAGACAATTTCGAGGCGCTGCCTGGTCGCCGCGATAGCGGGAAGCAGCTCTTTCGTCAGCCAGTTCCTGCGCCTTTTGCCGCGCACCTTTTCCGGCGGATCGGAAATGACACGAACGCCTTTGGTCCAGCAGACGTCGCTGTGCGCTGCAATGAACTCCGTGATCGTGCGCCAGGCACTGAGGCTGTTCAAAAGCTGGCCGTCCGCGGTCGCGTCGAGATTGTCGAGGAAATCGGCGCGCGAGCCCACCGCAGCCGGGTTGAGCAGCTGGATCGGCTTTGCCGCCTCGCAATTCCAGAACGCCTCGAATATCTGCATCGTCTGCCCTACGGCAGGACCGAGAAGCAACAGGTCGAGATCGCGAAAATTCGTCTCCGCAGCGTCGAAATAGGCATCGCCGATATTTCTTCCGCCGACGATGGCCAAGCCCTCATCGGCGATCCAGGCCTTGTTGTGCATGCGGCGGGTCATCGCAAACAGCCGGGCGACCATCTCCAGCGAGCGAAAGATGCTGCCGTTCCTCATGCCGCTGGGGTTGAACAGCCTCAGCTCGATGTTCTTGTAGCTGTTGAGCGCCAGGTAAGCAGCGTCGCTGTTGCGCGGATTGATATCGTCCAGCAGCATGCGGACGCGGACACCGCGCTCCGCCGCCTTGACGACCTCCTGCATCAGCAGCCGGCCGCTATGGTCGTCGTGCCAGAGATAGTACATCAGGTCGAGGCTGCTTGTGGCACTGCGCGCGGCAAGGATTCGCGCGGCAAACGCGTCATAATTGTCGGCGATCAGCAGCAGCCCGCTATTGCCGGCAGCGATCTTGTCCCGGGCAAACCGCGAGATGGCTGTATCCATGAAGTGCACCGATAAACATCAGCGAAGCAAACCGTCTGAAATCTGACTAACAACCCTTCAGGTTCATTCTGGTTGCAGCCGCGGCTGCCGTATCGCGTCCAGGTTCAGCCGGGCCTTGATCGGCAGATGATCGGAAGCCCGCTGCGCTAGCGGCGTCTTGTGCACCTCGATGCTGGAAATCAGGTGCGGCGGCCTGGCCAGGATGCGGTCGAGCGCAAACAGCGGAAAGCGCGACGGAAAGCTCGGCAGAACCGCATCGATCGGACCGAAATGCGGCAGCAGGGCCAGCAGCGAAGACCTGTTGCGGACGCGCCATTCGTTGAGGTCGCCGAGCAGGATTGTTGGCCGCAGAACCGGGTGCGTGGCTTCGACCAGCGCGTTGGCCTGCTGCGAGCGCGACCGCCGCAGCAAGCCGAAATGTGCGGCTATGATCCT
Organism: Mesorhizobium sp. M0437; assembly: GCF_040321335.1. Lineage (NCBI taxonomy): Bacteria > Pseudomonadati > Pseudomonadota > Alphaproteobacteria > Hyphomicrobiales > Phyllobacteriaceae > Mesorhizobium > Mesorhizobium sp. M0437. The sequence continues at coordinate 67,616 of NZ_JAMYRK010000024.1, read as the reverse complement.
GAGCGAGACGCCCTTCAGTTCCAGGTCCGCGATAACCGCACCGCGCGGCTCGAGGCCGGGCAGCCGGATCTGGTTCACGCTTTCGACCACGCCGCGGCGTGCCAGGATCAGATTTCCGTGCCAGCCATGGCTGCGGCGGTTTTCCGGGACATGGGTGGGGACGAGGTCGCTGTCCCGCTCGAGCGCTGCGAGATCCAGCAAACCCTGCCTGCTTCCGGTTCTTTCGTCGGCCTCCTGCAAAGCAATGATGTCGGCGTCGAGTTCCTTAACCACGGCCGCGACCCGCTCCGGATCGAACCTGCCGTCGGTGCCGACGCATTTATGCACGTTGTAGGATGCGACCGTGGTGCACGAAATTTCATTGCCGGGTGCCGTAAACCGCGGCACTTCCCTTCGCAGCGCAGCGCCAAGCGACCTTGGAAGGGTAGGCGATCGATCCAGCATGTTATCCATTTGCTGTTGAGTCGGTGAGTGGCGGCCATTGCGATTATGGCGCGTGCGGAGGTCTGAAACAACGACGACCTTGCAGAACCGTTCCACCATCCGGGCTCGGCGCGCCGGCGGTCTGGAACCCTGACGGGCAACAACACGTTTCGGAAAAGCAGCGCAGTCAACGGAGAAGTCGAATGCAGTCCTTAGCCGCAGATTCCGCCCCCCGCCCAGGCCCGCTCAGGATTGTCCCGTTCGATGGAACCGTGACCGTCCGGTTCTCCGACGCCATTATTGCGTCGAGCGAGCGGGCAAAGGTGCTCTATGAAGACGGCCATGATCCTGTTTTCTACATACCCTTCGAGGACATCTATTTCGACCTCTTGGAGAAGACGAACACGACGAGCCACGGCCCGCTGAAGGGCACGGCAAGCTATTGGCGTGTTCATGCGGTCGGTTCGTCGGCAGAAGACTTCATGTGGGCCTACGAGACGCCCGACACCCCGGCATTGGCGATCGCCCGCCACGGTGCGTTCGATCCCGGCAGGGCGCGGATCGACGCCGATCCCGCGGAAGACAAGCGACACACGCCGCACGTCACCGAGTAGACCCACATCGGCGACAGCCGCCAGCGGTCCGTCAGCTCGCGAACTCTTCTCTGAGGATGCGCAGGCCGTCTTCGTATTTCGCCGTCGAGGCCCCGATCTGCCGTGCCTGCCATAGATTGTCGGCAAGATCGGCGCGCTTGACAGGCAACGCCAGCGGGTTGGCCGCAGCCCTGCGAACGAACGCGGCATCGTCCTCGTTCGGCAGCCGCGTCATGGCGTCGACGGCAGACACGATGGACGGCCCGAACCCGGCCGCCTCAAGCCGGTCGCGGTTCCAGCCGTCGCCTTTTTCGATGACGTCGTGAAGATAGGCGATAGCTTTCTGGTCGAGCGTTTCGACGGCATCGACGAGCCGGCGGCAATGTTCGATATATGGCCGCCCTGTCTTGTCCGTCTGCCCGGCATGAGCCTGTTCGGCGATTTTCGCTGCGCGATAAAGCACGCTCATTGGGTCGACCCCGTAACGAACAGAGCATGTCCTGGCGCACCAACGCGCCATCGTCGGTGCGAGTTCCTACGCGCCGCGGGACCCTGCTGCCTCACTTGTGAGCGGCGGGCGCGACGCGTCAGGACACGCGTTCAAAACTGTCGAGGCTGGTTCCAAAGGCGCGCCAGGCGGGCAGTTTCCTGGCTCGGGCCGGGGCACCTTCCTTTTCCGCCGACAAAGCGGCATCCGCAACGGTGTGCCACAGCATCTCCAGCTTCCCATCCCTGAGAATGCCGGTATAGCTCACCGCTGCGGCTCCGACCCGCCCTTCGGCCGCGCAAGTGAAGCCGATGACATCTCCATGGCAGGCTCCCAACAGCGGCAACGTCATGCCGAAAAATGCGCTGTCCTCCAGCGCCGTCCTGAAGGTTCCGTTGATCCGTCCGCCCTCTTCGCTGGTCAGTTCGACCACCGACCCGTACTGGTTTTGCCAGATGCCCAGCCAACTCATCGCTGCTCCTCCTGATTGCCTCCATGGGGATTGTGCTGCCACACGGCCGCCAAGCCGCGGCCGGTGTAGCTGCCTTCAATCAGCCGCGATGCCAGCCGTCGACATCTGCACGAAGCGCAGCGGCGCTTCCAGCGTCCAGCTGATGCCGTGCCTGGCGAATTCCAGGCGGCCGGTGCCGCTGAGCGCCTGCGGCGTGACGCGTTTGAGCACAACCGTTCCGAACCCGCGTCGCGTGTTTTCATCCACCAATGGCCCGTCCAGTTCCCGCCAGACAAAGCGGAAGCCATCGCTGCCGTCGGCGGCTGGCGTCACGGTCCATTCGGCCTCGACCCGTCCGTCATGGTGCGACAGCGCTCCGTGCTTTACCGAATTCGTGGCCAGCTCGTGAAAGGCAATGCCGAGATATTGCACCGCGTTCGGCTGCAGCATGATCATCGGCCCGCTCATCGACAGACGGGCCTGTGTCGCGAAGGCCTTGGTCTGGGCATGGATCAGTTCGCCGATAGTCGCCCCACGCCATTCGGCATCGACCAGCAGATCGTGCGATTCCGATAGCGCCATGATGCGTTCCCGGACCTGTGAAAGGAAAGCCTCTGGCGTCCCCGCCAGCTTGCTGGTCTCGCGGATCATCGAGACGATCACCGAATATTGGTTTTTGACGCGGTGGTTCACTTCGCGCATGAGTGTGCGGATGCGCCGTTCGCTCTCCTTGTGCGGGCTGATGTCGCGCGCGATCTTGGAGGCGCCGATGATACGCCCAATGCCGTCGCGTATCGGCGAGATGGTGAGCGAAACCGGTACCAGGGTGCCATCCTTGCGCTGCCGGATAGTCTCGTATGAAGGAATCCGTTCGCCGGCGCGAATGCGGCTGATGATCATGGCTTCCTCATCCAGGTGGTCGGGCGGGATGAGGATCGTCACCGGGCGCCCGATCGCCTCGGCGGGCGTGTAGCCGAACAGGCGTTGTGCCGCGTCGTTCCAACTGGTGATAATGCCGTTCAGGTCTTTCGACACGATCGCGTCCATCGAGGATTCGACGATGGCAGCGAGCCTCATGCCGGCGTCGTCAGCCAGCGCCTGGGTGCGCAGGTCGAGCAGGGTGTTGATAGCGCCGACGACCTCACCGCACACATTGCGAAGCAGGACCGGGTGCGCGCTGAACGGGATGAACTGGCCGTCCGGCCGCTCGGCGATCGCCCGGCCCCCACGAACGTCCCGCTCCTCCAGCAAGGCAACGGCCATCGGACATTCGTCATGCGCCATCGGTCGCCCATCAAGGTGGCGAAGCTTCCATGAACCGCACCAGCGGTCCTGGCCAAGCATCGGACGATGTCCCCAGAGATCGGCAGCGGCTTCGTTGAAGAAGGTGATGTAGCCCTGTCTGTCGGTGGTGTAGACAGCCACAGGCAACGCCTGCATCAGATCGGCGGAAGAAACTTGCGGGATTCCGCCAGTCCTTAGTTCAACGACGTCCACCAGTCCCCCGCTCCGCTTGGATTGCCGACGGATTGCTACGTCATCTAAATGCGCGCGAGTGTTTTCGGTTCCGTTCGATCTGCTTTCGGACATTCAGGCCGATTTGCGTTTCGCCGCCGCCCTCGGACTTTTGTTCGGAGCCTTGCCGCCCTCCTGCGCCAGGCTCTTGCGCAGAACATCGGCGAGATTGACGACGTTCGTCCTCGGCTCGGGTGCCGGCTTGGGCGGTTTCTTGCCCTTGCGCTTGGCGTCGATCATCGCAACCAGCGCCTGTTCATAAGTGTCTTCGAACTTCGACGGGTCGAATTTGGCCGGCTTCTTGTCGATCAGCAGTTGCGCGATTTCCAGCATCTCGGGATCGACCTTGCGAGCCTTCAGCCCTTCGAACACCGCGTCCGCCGCGACCACTTCATTGTGGTTGCGTAGTTCCGTCATTACCATGCCCTTGCCAAGCGGCTGGATCAGCACCTCTCGGCCACGCTGGTACAGCACGACGCAGGAGCGGGCTGCCACTTTCTTCCTGGCCATGGCGTCCCGGATCACCGCGAAAGCCTCCGTGGAGGGCGCGTCGGCCGGAACCAGATAATAGGGTTTTTCGAGGTAGCGTGCGTCGATTTCGGCGGCGGGCACGAACTCGCCGATCTCGAGCGTATGCTGCGATACCATCTTCAGTTTCTTGATTTCGTCCGGCTCTATATGGATGAACTCGCCCTTTTCGACCTCATAGCCTTTTACCTGCTCCGCCGCCTCGACCGTGTCGCCGGTCTCCTCGTCGATATAAGCGCTCTTGACCGGGAGACCGTCCTTGCGGTTCAGGATCCTGAAATGCACTTTCTCGGCCTCGCTGACGGCGCCGATGATCTTGACGCCACAGGAAACCGATCCGACTTTCATAAAGCCCTTCCAGGCAGCTCGCGGCGTCGCCATGTCGATCACTCATTTGTCGAACGGACGGAACGGCTGCGAGCCGAAATCGTTCCGCCATGGCAGGCTGTTCCATATGCCGGCCCGGACGTTCGTTTCAGTTTCGTCAGGGGAATAGCGGGATGGCCCAACGCAGCGCAGGATTGCTCATCTTTCGCCGAAGGGAAGGACATCTCCAGGTCTTGCTGGTGCATCCGGGCGGACCATTCTGGGCGAAGAAGGACGACGGCGCATGGTCGATCCCGAAGGGCTTGGTCGACGAGAACGAGGACGACCTGGCGGCAGCAAAACGCGAGGCCGAAGAGGAGCTAGGCGTCGCCATCGATGGCGTTTTCGAACACCTTGGCAGCTACAGGCAGCCGGGCGGCAAGCTCGTCATCGCATGGTGCGTCGAGGCGGATTTCGACAGCGACGCCATCAACAGCAACACCTTCGTCATGGAATGGCCGCCAAGGTCCGGCTCGATGAAGGAATTTGCCGAAGTCGACAGAGCGGGCTGGTTCTCCCTGCCTGAAGCCAACCTCAAGATCCTGAAAGGCCAGCGCGCCATGCTGGCGGAGTTTGCCGGTCGGCATGGCGACGGATGAATTTGTTTCAGCCCAGTTCTTAAGGGCAGTGCTCGGGCTTGCTCCCGCTCTGCTTTAAGCGCGTTGCGGCCGCAGCGTGCGCAACGTGATCGAATAGCGGTGCTCGGCAACCGGCGGAATGCTGTGCTCCCATTCGTTGCGCGCAGCACCCGTCATCAGATAGGCCGATCTTGGATCGACGGTGACCGTCTTGCGGTCCCATCGCGTGCCGTTTTTCCGGCGCAGGCGGAAGCTGCAGGCGGCCAGCAGCGAAACGCCGGCGACCGCCTCGAAATGAGGCTTGTCGCGGTGCCAGCCGATACCGGCGCCCGGCCGGTACTCGTTGATCAGCACCTGCACGAAGGTTTCGGCGGGCAAGCGGGCAAAGGCTGCAACCTTTTCCCTGAGCGGCAGCAGAAAGCCGGGTATCGGCGGTGCCTCGACGACTTCGCCCCGGTCGTAATCATAACGCTGCCCAAAACCGACCACCCGCCGGTTTGCCAGATGGCCATAGAAGTCGAAGGGCTGAAAAGGCAGGGTTGCGAGCTGGCTCGCCAACGCTGCCTCCTCGTCCGGCGTGATCAGTTCGGGCTGGTAGCGGAATCCTTCCGGCAGGTCGTCGGCGGCGGCAAAGAGATCGCCCTGGCGGGCTGCAGCCGATGTCTTGAGCGGTGGCATCAACCGTATTTGGTGAAGCCGGCCCGTAGCGGCAAGGCTACTTCGGCAGGAAGGAACCTCGCTCTCCGTGCAGGGTTATTCACACGACGGCGTGGATTGGACCTGTTGAGAATGCCTTCAACTGCGATCAGAAGCATCGATTACCAGCCGGCGACGAGGGTACTCTCCGTATGGTTCGTCCCGAGCGGAAACCGCTATGATTACGAGGACGTGCCGCCGCAGGTCCACGCGGCATTCCGCAAAGCCTCGTCGAAGGGCCGGTTCTTCAACGCGCATATTCGCGACCGGTACAAATACCATCTGGTCGAGCAGAGCCATTCGAGCTGAGCCGAGGCCATCCGCCTCAGCCGGGCCCCTCCATCACCTTGCGCGTGTGGCGGGCGATCACACCTTCCTCGTCGGTCGCGACGATGCGGACTTCCACTTTGCTCTCCGCCTGGCTCATCAGCGCGGCATGAGAGCTGTTGGCGGCCTCGTCGATCGCCACGCCGAGCCAGTCAAGCCTGTCGCAAATCGCTTTACGGGCCGTGGCCGAGTGCTCGCCGATGCCGCCGGTGAACACCAGGCATTCCAGCCCGCCCAGCGTGTTGGCGAGGGCGGCAACTTCCCTGGCGGCGCGGAAGGCGAAAAGCTCCACCGCTTCGCGGGCCCGGCGGTCGTCGCTGGCCTCCAGCGTGCGCATGTCGCCGGAAATGCCGGACACGCCGAGCAGGCCGGATTCCTCGTAGAGCATGTCTTGCAGCGCCTCTCCGGAAACGCCTCTTTCCAGCAGCAGGTACAAAAGCACGCCCGGATCGATGGCGCCGCAGCGTGTGCCCATGACCAGGCCATCAAGCGCCGAAAAGCCCATCGTCGTATCGACGCTTCGCCCGTCGCGCATGGCGCACAGGCTCGCCCCGTTGCCGAGATGGGCGACGATGGTTCTTTTCGCCGCCAGATCGGGCGATATCTGCTTGAGCCGGCCGGCAACATATTCGTAGGAAAGCCCGTGAAAGCCGTAGCGGTGGATGCCGTCCGCCTCGTAGCGGCGCGGCAGCGCAAAACGGCTGACCAGAGGCTCGATGGTCCGATGGAAGGCCGTGTCGAAGCATCCGACCTGCGGCAGGTCGGGCCGCAGCGCGGCAAGCGCCCGGATTGGTGCGAGGCTGCGTGGCTGGTGCAATGGCGCAAGCGGGGTCAGCCTGTCGAGAGCCTCGATAACTGTCGGCGTCAGGCGGACAGGTTCGACGAACTCGCGTCCGCCATGGACGATGCGATGGCCGGCGGCGATCAACTTCCTTCCGCCAAGTTCGTTCTCGATCCACTGCAGCATCTGGCCGAGGCCCATGTCGCGTGATGCGTCCGCGGTAAGTGGCCGATCGCACTGCAGCTCCCCATCGGCGGCTTTCGCGGTCAGCCTTGGCGCATCGCCCAGATCCAGCGAACCGCGCGAGGCAAGATCCGGCTCGGCGGACGCTGCAAGGTCGTAAAGTCCGAACTTGATGCTGGACGAGCCGGCATTCAACGCAAGGATCGATCGTCGCATCAATCGCCGGCCCTCGTCGCGCCGTCCTGCGGCCAGGACCATTTCTGGATCTCGGGCATGTCCTCGCCATGTTCGCGGACATAGGCCGTATGCTCAGCCAATTTCCCATGCAGCGCCGCGGCAAGCTCCTTCGCCCGCTCGGCCAGCCCCGGCACGCGCGCGATCGCAGCGAGCGCCAGATGATAGCGGTCGAGCTGGTTGAGCACGACCATGTCGAACGGCGTCGTCGTCGTGCCTTCCTCGCGAAAGCCGTGCACATGCATGTTGTCGTGATTGGCGCGCCGGTAGGTCAGACGGTGAATGAGATAGGGGTAGCCGTGATAGGCGAAGATGACCGGCTTGGCCCTGGTGAACAGTGCGTCGAATCTGTCGTCGGCAAAGCCATGCGGATGCTCGGAATTCGACTGCAAGATCATCAGGTCGACGACATTGACGACGCGGATCTTCAGGTCCGGAATGCCCGAGCGCAGGATGTCGGCTGCGGCAAGCGCCTCCAGTGTCGGCACGTCGCCGGCGCAAGCCAGGACCACATCCGGTTCTTCGCCCTTGGCAACCGTCCCGGCCCATTCCCAGATGCCGGCGCCGGCCTGGCAGTGCGCTTCCGCGTCCTCGGCCGACAGCCATTGCGGCGCCGGCTGCTTGCCGGCGACGATGACGTTGATGCGGTTGTAGGTTTTCAGGCAATGGTCGGTGATCCACAGCAGCGTGTTGGCGTCGGGCGGGAAATAGAGCCTGACCGTGTCGGCCTTCTTGTTGGCGACGAAATCGGCAAAGCCCGGGTCCTGATGGCTGAAGCCGTTATGATCCTGCCGCCAGACATGCGAGGTCAGCAGGTAGTTGAGTGAGGCGATCGGCTTGCGCCAGGCAAGCTCGCCGGAGGTCTTCAGCCATTTGGCATGTTGGTTGACCATGGAATCGACGATGTGGACGAACGCCTCATAGCACGAGAACAGGCCATGGCGGCCGGTCAGCAGATAGCCCTCCAGCCAGCCTTGGCAAAGATGCTCGCTGAGCACTTCCATGACGCGACCGTCACGGGAAAGATGGACGTCGTAGGGCTCGATCCGCTCCATCCAGACCCGGTCCGTAACCTCGAACACGTCGTCGAGGCGGTTGGAGGACGTCTCGTCCGGTCCCATCAGCCGGAAATTCCTGGCATCGGCGTTCAAGCGGATCACGTCGCGAAGATAGCTTCCCACGGTCCGCGTCGCCTCTCCGACAGCGCCGCCGGGACGCTGTACGTCGAGCGCCAGGCCTCTCCACTCGGGCAGCACCAGGTCCTGTTTCAGCAGGCCGCCATTGGCGTAGGGGATTGCGCCCATTCGTCTTGGTCCTGTTGGCGCTAGCGCCGCGAGCTCCGCCAGGAGATGGCCGCCTTTGTCGAACAGTTTTTCCGGCTCGTAACTGCGCATCCAGTCTTCCAGGATCTGGCGGTGCGCCGCATCGCCGCGTGCATTCGACACCGGCACCTGGTGCGAACGCCAGAAATCCTCGACTCGTCTGCCGTCGACCTCTTTCGGCCCGGTCCAGCCCTTTGGGCTGCGCAGCACGATCATCGGCCACAGCGGCCGGTCTCCCTTCCAGCCCGCGGCTCGTGCCGGCTCCTGGATGGAGTGGACCCGGTCGAGCACCGTATCGAGCGTGCGGGCCATCTCGCGATGCATCGCGGCAGGTTCATGACCTTCGACAAAAAAGATTTCGTAGCCATAGCCGAGGAACAGGCTGCGCAACGCCTCGTCTTCCATGCGGCCGAGGATCGTCGGGTTGGCGATCTTGTAGCCGTTGAGATGCAGGATCGGCAGGACGGCACCATCGGATGCCGGGTTCAGGAACTTGTTGGAATGCCAGGCCGCGGCGAGCGGGCCGGTCTCGGCTTCGCCGTCGCCGACGACGCAGGCAACGACAAGGTTTGGATTGTCGAAGGCGGCGCCGAAGGCATGGACCAGCGCATAGCCGAGTTCTCCGCCTTCGTGGATCGAGCCGGGCGTCTCCGGAGCGGCGTGGCTCGGCACTCCGCCGGGAAACGAGAATTGCCGGAACAGCTTTCGCAGGCCGTCTTCGTCCCCGCCGACCTCGGGATAGATTTCGCTGTAGGTGCCCTCGAGCCAGGTGTTCGCGACCATTGCCGGGCCGCCGTGACCCGGACCGCAGATGAACAGGACATCGAGACCACGTTCACGGATGATCCGGTTCAGATGCACATAGATGAAATTGAGGCCGGGCGTCGTGCCCCAATGGCCGAGCAGCCGCGGCTTGATGTGCTCGGGCCGCAAGGGCTCGCGCAAGAGCGGATTGTCGAGCAGATAGATCTGGCCAACCGAGATGTAGTTCGCGGCGCGCCAGTAGCGGTCCATCAGATCGATCTGGTCAAGGCCGGTTGTATGCGCAGCGGTGCGGGCCTCGTCGTTCATGGAAATGCCTCCGGAATACCCTCGTCCGTCGTTATCTGGAGTGGCGTCGCGTCGGAGAAAGGATTTGCCTCGAAATAAGTTTGGGCGGCGCGGCCGGCGCCCGCTTGTCGATCCTGCAACGCGCCTCGCCAGACAAAAGCGGGTCGGTCTTTTGGGGAACCTCGGGGCTTGCCAACGGTTAGGAAGATGCACCGCATTGCTTGAATCCAAGGGGACCGCCGAGGCCCTGAGATATGAGCCGGCCGAAGTGCCGTTGAGTAGCTTGGGCGATTGCAGCGGAAGCCCTAGGAGGAGCAGAAAGATGCTCGATCTCTCCCATGCCCGCAACCAAATGGTCGATATCCACCTGAGCCGCCGTGGCATTCGCGACCGCAATGTCCTTCTAGCGATGCGCGAGGTCCCGCGCGAGGCTTTCGTCGAGCCTGGTTTCGAAGAATTCGCCTATGAGGACGGGCCGCTGCCGATCGCCGAAGGTCAGACGATATCGCAGCCCTATATCGTTGCGTTCATGATCGAAATGGCGGAGGTCGGAGCCGGTGACCACGTCCTCGAGGTCGGCACCGGATCAGGCTATGCGGCTGCCGTGATGAGCCGTATCGTCGAACGCGTCTACACGATCGAGCGCCACGCCGCGTTAGCTGAAACGGCGAGGCAACGGTTCAAAAAGCTCGGCTACGATAATATCGAAGTCCGCACCGGCGATGGCACCAAGGGCTGGCCAGAGGCGGCACCCTTCGATGCGATCCTGGTTGCGGCCGCCGGACCCGGCGCACCTCTCGCTCTGCAGGAACAGCTCGACGTCGCCGGCCGGCTTGTCATCCCGGTCGGCGACGAATTCGACTCGCAGCGTCTGCTCAAGGTCACCCGGACCGGCGCAGCAACTTACACCGAGGAGGATTTCGGCGGCGTGCGGTTTGTTCCGCTGATCGGCGAGCAAGGTTGGGGCGAGCCAGGCAGCGACAGCCAGATAGCGGCCGAGCTTCCGCACCGGCATCAGCGCAGGAGCAGCCTGCCGCAGATGATCGCGGCCGCCGCCGAGCCGCTTCCGGATTTCGACGATCCGGCCTTCGGTGCGCTGTTCGACCGGTTTGCCGACCGCCGCGTCGTCTTGCTCGGCGAAGCCAGCCACGGCACGTCGGAGTTCTACCGCGCGCGCGCCGCGATCACTCGCAGGCTGATCGAGAAGCATGGCTTCACCATCGTCGCGGTCGAGGCCGACTGGCCCGATGCCGCGGCGATCGACCGTTATGTCCGCCATCGGCCGCGGCGGCCGGGCGCCGCGCCGCCGTTCCAGCGCTTTCCCACCTGGATGTGGCGCAACACCGACGTCGCGGCGTTCGTCGACTGGATGCGAGTGCGTAATGAGCGGATCAGCAAATCCTCCCGGCGGGCCGGATTCTATGGCCTGGACATCTACAATATGGGCGGATCGATTGCGGCGGTCCTGCAATATCTCGACCGGGTCGATCCGCAGGCGGCGAGGATCGCGCGCGAACGCTATGGCTGCCTGACGCCGTGGCAGAACGACCCGGCCACCTATGGCCGTGTCGCACTCACCTCCGGTTACCAGAAATGCGAGAAGGCCGTGCTCGAGCAATGCCGGGAACTGCTTTCCAGAGAGCTCGACTATGCGCAGCAGGACGGTATCGATTTCCTCGACGCCACCCAGAACGCCCGCCTGGTCGCCTCCGCCGAGCGTTATTACCGCACCATGTATTATGGCGGCGCGCAATCCTGGAACCTGCGCGACACCCACATGTTCGAAACGCTGGAGCACCTGCTGCAGGCCCGCGGCCCGAATGCCAAGGCGGTGGTGTGGGCACATAATTCCCATATCGGCGATGCCCGCTATACCGAAATGGGGATCGTCAGGGACGAACTGAATATCGGCCAGCTCTGCCGCCAGCGTTTTGGCGACGAGGTTGCCTTGATCGGGCTCAGTACGCATTCCGGGACGGTGGCCGCCGCCACCGACTGGGACGGCGACATGGAAGTGAAACCGGTTCGGCCTTCCCACAACGACAGCTATGAGCGGCTTTGCCACGACAGCGGCGTCTCGCCTTTCCTGCTCGATTTCGAGCGCGACGACACGCTGCGCGAACGGCTTCTGGAGCGCCGGCTGGAACGCTTTATCGGCGTCATCTACCGGCCCGAAACCGAGCTCCACAGCCATTATGCGGACGCCTCGCTCGCCCGCCAGTTCGATGCTTTCGTCTGGTTCGATGAAACCAGTGCCGTGACGCCGCTTGGGCCGGAACATGCGGGGACAGGCCTTCCCGAGACCTATCCTTTCGGGCTGTAGCGAATTTGGACCTTGGGAAAGCGGAAAATCAAAAGAAGGAGGTCACCGATGGCCGGAAAAAAGACTCATGAGCAGCAATTGCGCATCATCGAAGAGCGCGAGAACACGAAAAACGCCGGCAAGGATTTCGACGCGGAAGCGGATTTGAAAAAGACCAGGCAAGAGCGCGAGGCGTTCCGGCGCGGTGCCGAGCTCAGATCGGACCCGAAGGATATTGCCGATCCCGACGATCGCAACATCATCCGCGGCGAGCACCAGGAAAGCGCCCACAACAAGCATCGCGCCGACCGCTGAACGGCCGGATCGCTTGACGTTAAGACAATACGGCGCCGGGTCCGTTCCCTGATCTGACGGATGCAGCGTTCGTGGCCGCAAAATTGGCGGACGAGGGCGCCGTCTCGATCCCTGGGGCTATTCGGCAAAAAATGTCGCGGCGACAGCAATTGAGACGAGGCTCAGCATCGCCAGGCCTGCCCTGGCGACATGCGAAGCCTCCCAGACGCTGCGCAAATCTCTCCAGTCGCCGGTCTGCTTTCGAGAGAACATTGAAAAGAACGTCGCGGCGGATTTCGGCAGGGCAGTGTCTTGCACCCAGAAATTATTGACGGGGTGCGTGACCAACCAATAGGTCGCGTGCTCCGCCAGCAGGAAGACAAGCGCCGCCAAGGTCCACCAGAATCGGGCGCTTGGATAGGGCGTCAGGTAAAGCAGGACGGCGAGTGCAATGATGCCGCCGATCTCGGCGAACCCGCCGATCGTGAAGCCGGGATAGTAGATCGCCTGCACTGATCTGTAGGTGGCCTCCTTGAGGCGCAACTTGCCGGGCAATTCCAGAGCGTGCGCGAGCGAGAGCGCCATCGACACGGCGACCAACAGAAGCGTGGCGATCGTCAATGCGCGCATGTTCCTGCTCCCGACCATGCCCTCGTGGTGCGCGCGTAGATAGGGTGGTTGGTGATCCGGTAAAGGCAACGACACCCGACTTCGCCGGCAAGTCCGGTTCGGTCATTCCCCAATCTGGCTGGTCGACCGTTCGTGGACTGTGGCGCCGGTCTGCGCGTCGACCGCGACCATGCTGACCTCGTAGCCCCAGAGCTTGCGGATATGCCGCAGTGTGGCGTCGCGGCTGCCGCCTTCCAGCACTATGCCGTCCTTGACCTTATGCTGCAGGCGCAGATGCCGGTCGCCGAGCAGGTCCACGTCCACCACCTGGATGTCCGGCCGGCTGGCGCCGATATCGTAGCTGTGGGCGAGTGCGGCGCGGATGCTCTCGTAGCCGCGCTCATTGTGTATCGAGGCGACTTCGTAGTGCGGATCGTTGGCCGCATCGGCAAGCACAAAGAACCGCCATTTCCGGATCAGGGTAGGGCTCAGATACTGGCGGATGAAGGACTCGTCGCGATGGTTGGCCCAGGCGTCCAGCAGGGTCTGGCGCCAGTCGCCATTGCCGGCGATATCGGGAAACCAGTCGCGGTCCTCGGCAGTCGGCGCGGTCGAGATGCGCTGGATGTCCTGCATCATGTCGAGGCCCAGCGCGTAAGGGTTGATACCGGAAAAGCGCGGATCGTCGAAGCCCGGCTGGAAGATCACGTTCGAATGGTTGCGCAGGATCTCCAGCATGGCACCTTCGCCGATCAGGCCGCGGTCGAACAAAAGGTTCATCAGCGTGTAATGCACGAAGGTGGCGCAGCCCTCGTTCATCACCTGCGTTTGGCGCTGCGGATAGAAATACTGCGCGATGACGCGGACAATCCGGATGACCTCACGCTGCCACGGTTCCAGGATCAGGCTGTTCTTCTCCAGGAAATAAAGCAGGTTTTCCTCGGGCAGCTTGAGCGATTTCTTGCGCTCCGCCATGATGTCCGTCTCGCGGGGCTTGGCGCCGTCCTTCGAAGGCGGCAGCGTGCGCCATAGGTCGTTGTAGGAACGCTCCTCGTATTCCAGGCGCTCGCGAACGCCCTCGCGCTGCTTTTCCGACGACAGCTTCGGCGGCCGGTGATATCTGAACACGCCCTGCTCCATCAGCGCATGTGCGGCATCGAGGATCTCTTCCACCGCATCGACGCCATGCCGCTCCTCGCAGCGGGCAATGTAGCCCTTGGCGAAGTCGAGATAGCTGAGGATGGCGCTGGCGTCCGTCCACTGCTGGAACAGATAATTGTTCTTGAAGAAATGGTTATGGCCGAGTGCCGCGTGCGCCGTCACCAGGGCCTGCAAGGCCATGGTGTTTTCTTCCATCAGATAGACGATGCAGGGATTGGAATTGATGACGAGTTCATAGGCGAGCCCCCGTCCGCCTTTGCGATAGAGCAATTCCTGGTAGAGGTAGTGCTTGCCGAACGACCAGTGCCGGTACATCAGCGGCATGCCGACCGAGGAATAGGCGTCGAGCATCTGTTCGGACGAGATTATCTCCATCTGTACCGGATAGACGTCGAGGTGGAGCTCTTCGGTGGCGATCGCCTCGATGGTCTCGTAGGCGCGCGACAGCGTCCTGAAATCCCAGTCGGAACCGGAAAACAACAACCCGGATCTGCTCGCCATCAGCCCCCTCTTTCACCGCTCTTTTGATAACCCGGCTGTCTGGCGAAGAGCTGGCGGAAAACCGGGTAGATGTCGGCCGCCGTGGCGATGCGGCTCATCTGGAAGTTCGACCACCTCAGCTTGACCGCACTGTAGGCACGCCACAGCGACGTGCCGTTGTCGGTGGCGCCGAAGATGTGGCTCTCGCGCTCGTCGAGGATCTCGACGTAGGCAAAATACTGGCAAAGCCGCATGATCTGTTCGTCGAGCAGGGTGATGCAGCGCTCCGAATCGGTGACGAAATTGTCGCCGTCCGAGGCCTGGGCGACATAGATGTTCCATTCGCGGCTGGGATAGCGCTGCTCGACGATGCGGTGCATCTCCTCGAGCGCCGTGGAAACCACCGTGCCGCCGCTCTGGGTGTTGTAGAAAAAGGTCTCCTCGTCCACCTCCTGCGCCTCGTGCGTGTGGCGGATGAAGACCACCTCGGTCCGGTCGTAGCGCCGTTTCAGGAACAGGTGCAGCAGCACGAAGAAGCGCTTGGCCAGATCCTTCTCGCGTTCGCCCATCGAGCCGGACACGTCCATCAGGCAGAACATCACCGCATTGGCATTCGGCACCGGCTGGGCGTCGAAGCGGTTGAAGCGGATGTCGACCGGGTCGACATAGGCGATTCGCTTGCGGCGGCGCTCCAGTCGCTCAAGCTCTTCCTGCAGCGCCACGATGCGCTGGCGCCTCTCGGCGTTCTGCGGCTTCGCCTCCAGCGACGTGATCTCCTGCGCGATTGCGTCGAGTTCCTCCTGCTTGGGGCGCCTGAGTGCTATGCGGCGGCCATGGCTATTGCGCATTGTGCGCCCGACATTGATGTTGGTCGGCGAGCCGGTCGCGGCGAAGCCGGCCCGGCGCGGCTTGAAAGCGAGGATCTCCTTGAGGTTGAGCTTGACCATGTCCGGCAGTTCGAGGTCTTCGAAAAAGAGGTCGAGAACCTCTTCGCGCGACAGCACGAAACGGAAATCGTCCTCCGATTCGGTTCTTCCCGGGGCTGATCCCATGCCGCCGCCCTGGCCGGGCTTGGGCAGCCGGTCGCCTGGGGTGAAATGCTTGTTGCCGGGCAGGACGTGCTGGCGGCTGCCGCTGTTCCTGGCATCGTTGAAGCTCGGCTCGCCGGTACCCCGCGCTGGCATCGAAACGGCATGCTCGGCGTCCACGTCGGCGATCTTGCCGGCGCGGATCTGATCGCGGATGGTGCGCTTCAACTCTTCGCGCGCCCGCCGCAGGAAACGCTGCCGATTGCCGAGGCTTTTGTCCTTCGGGTTCAGTCGGCGATCAATGAAGATCGGCATATGTTACCCCGGGCTGGCTTCAACCCGCCTTGTTCACCCGCATGTACCAGTCCACCAGCCGGCGGACCTGGCGCTCGGTGTAGCCGCGCTGGATCATCCGCTGCACGAATTCGGTATGCCGCTTCTCCGTCACGCTGTCCTGCTTGGAGCCGAAGCTGATCACTGGCAGCAGGTCCTCGACCTGCCCGAACATCCGCTTCTCGATGACTTCGCGCAGCTTTTCATAGCTTGTCCATGACGGGTTGCGGCCATGGTTTCTGGCCCGCGCGCGCAGCGTGAACTTCACCACTTCGTTGCGGAAGTCCTTGGGATTGGCGATGCCGGCCGGCTTTTCGACCTGCGACAATTCGTTGTCCAAGACCTCGCGATTGAGGATCTGGCCGGTATCGGTATCCTTGTAGTCCTGATCCTCGATCCAGGCATCGGCGTAGGCGATATAGCGGTCGAACAGGTTCTGGCCGTATTCGCTGTAGGATTCCAGATAGGCCTTCTGGATCTCGTGGCCGATGAACTCGGCATAACGGGTGGCCAGCTCCGACTTTATGAAATCGAGATAGTCCGCCTCGGTCTCCTTCGGGAACTGCTCGCGCTTGATCGCCTCTTCAAGGATGTACATCAGATGCACCGGATCGGCCGCCACCTCTTCGGTGTCGTAATTGAAGGTCTGCGACAGGATCTTGAAGGCGAAGCGGGTGCTGACGCCGGTCATGCCTTCGTCGACGCCGGCGGCGTTTCGGTATTCCTGGACCGACTTCGCCTTGGGATCGGTTTCCTTGAGGTTCTCGCCGTCATAGACGCGCATCTTGGTGTAGAGCGGCGAATTGTCGTGTTCGGCCAGGCGGGTCGAGACGGTGAACCGGCTGAGGATATCGAGCACTTCCGGAGCGCAGGGGCTGTTAGCCAATTCGCTTTCGCGCAACAGCTTCTCGTAGATCTGCCGCTCTTCGGTGACGCGCAGGCAATACGGCACCTTGACCACCAGGATGCGGTCGAGGAACGCCTCGTTGTTCTTGTTGTTCTTGAACTGCAGCCATTCCGATTCGTTGGAATGGGCAACGATGATGCCCTGATAGGGGAAAGCGCCGAAATTCTCGGTGCCGTTGTAGCTGCCTTCCTGGGTGGCGGTCAGCAGCGGATGCAGCACCTTGATTGGCGCCTTGAACATCTCGACGAATTCGAGCAGCCCTTGCGTCGTCCGGTTCAGCCCGCCGCTATAGGAGTAGGCGTCCGGATCGGACTGGCTGAAGTTTTCCAGCTGCCTGATGTCGACCTTGCCGACCAGGGCCGAAACGTCCTGGTTGTTCTCGTCGCCCGGCTCGGTCTTGGCAATGCCGATCTGGCGCAGCCTGGACGGCATCAGCTTGACGACGCTGAATTTGGAGATGTCGCCGGACAATTCGTCGAGGCGCTTGGCCGCCCAGGGCGAGATCAGGCCGTTCAGCCGCCGTCGGGCGATGCCGTATTTGTCCTCCAAAAGGTCGCCCATGCGGTCGGGGTCGAACAGCCCGAGCGGCGATTCGAAGACCGGGCTGACCTGGCCGCCGACCTTCAGCGTATAGATCGGACGCTGCTCCATCAGCCTTTTCAGCTGCTCCGCAAGCGAGGACTTGCCGCCGCCGACCGGGCCAAGCAGATAGAGGATCTGCTTGCGTTCCTCGAGCCCTTGCGAGGCATAGCGGAAATAACCGGCGATACGCTCGATCGTATCCTCCATGCCGTAAAAGTCGGCGAAGGTTGGATAGATCTTGATCGTCCGGTTCGAAAAAATACGGCCGAGCCGCTCGTCCTTGCTGGTATCGACAAAGGTCGGCTCGCCGATCGCCTCGACCATCCGTTCGGGTGCCGAGGCGTACATCGACTTGTCCTCGCGGCAGGCAAGCAGATATTGCTGGAGGCTTATCTCCTCCTGAGCCGCATTCTTGTAAACCTCGGAAAACAGATCGAAGACGTCGGATTGATTCTCACGCATGGTATTCCTAGCCCCGGAGCCGGTGTGGCTGCACGTTTGTCTCTTGAACAACCAAATGTCAGAAAGCCCTTGTGGTTCCCTTCACTTCGCAGAGAGTGCATGTGATCGAAGGATAAGAGTCTAGATAAGGACATCCTGAGTGCAGACAAGGCGTGCAACGTCCTGACCGAGGCATAAAATCCTGAATTGCACCGCGCCCCGCTGACGACTCCCAACAAGACGGAGGAACGGTTCGGGTCCTTCCCGGTTGTGAGGGAAAGGAGACGGTCGATGTCTGGGAATAGTTTGTGGTTGCTCGTTGTTGCAGGCGGTCCACTGCTGCTGGCAATCCTGATCGCCTACGCCCTGCTCACGCAGCGCCGTCGCGGCCCGGCGGAGCGCAGGGAAAGCGAGCGCGCCACCGAGCGCCTGTATCAGGAAAAGAAGGACTGACCGACAGGATCGCAGCTCAGCTGCCGGCGGCCGCCAGCCCGGTCGCTTTTTCGGCGCGCAGCAGCATGCCAAACAGGTCACGCGGCTCATCGGGATCGGCCAGAAGGTCTAGTTCCTCGTAAAGGCCGGTCCGCTGAAGCTGATCGCGAACGTAACGCAACGCGGAAAAATCCTCGATCGCAAAGCCGACGGAATCAAACAATGTGATCTGTCGGGCGTCCGTCCGGCCTGCTGCCTTTCCTGTCATCACCTGCCACAATTCGGTGACCGGATGATCCGCATCGAGCTGCTGGCTCTCGCCTTCGATGCGCGTCTGCGGCGGGTATTCGACGAAAATATCCGAGCGCAGCAGAATGTCGCGATGCAGCTCGGTCTTGCCCGGGCAATCGCCGCCTACCGCATTGATGTGCACGCCGGATCCCACCATGTTGTCGGTCAGGATTGTTGCCGACCGCTTGTCGGCGGTAACCGTGGTGATGATCTCTGCACCCTCAACGGCCTCCTGCGCCGACGCGCAGAGCTTGATGTCGAAGCCCAGGCCGCCGGCAAGGTTCTTCATGCATTTGGTCGAGGCCGCCGGGTCGATATCGTAGAGACGCAGCCTGTCGACGCCAAGCAGCGCCTTGAAGGCAATGGCCTGGAATTCCGATTGCGCGCCATTGCCGATGATCGCCATGCAACTGGCGGCCTCTGGAGCGAGGTATTTCGCCGCGACGGCCGAGCTTGCGGCGGTTCTGAGCGCCGTCAGGATGGTCATTTCCGAAAGCAGCATCGGATAGCCGTTGCCGACATCGGCAAGCACGCCGAAAGCGGTCACGGTCTGGCGGCCGTCACGCGTGTTCTTCGGATGCCCGTTGACGTATTTGAAGCCGTAAAGCTGCCCGTCGCTGGTCGGCATCAGCTCGATGACGCCGTCAATGCTGTGCGAGGCGACGCGCGGCGTCTTGTCGAACAGCTCCCAGCGCCTGAAATCCTCTTCGATATAGGCGGCAAGCTCGACCAGAAAGCGCTCGATGCCGATGGCAAGCACCAGCTTCATCATGCGGTCGACGCTGACGAACGGGACGATGTTCAAATTGACGGTCATGGCTCAGAACCCCCTCGTCGGGCGGTCCATGATCCGCCGGCCCATCAGGCTTGCGGTCAGGTCAACCAAAAGCGTGGCGGTGCGGCCGCGCTCGTCAAGAAATGGGTTGAGCTCGACCAGGTCGAGACTGGTGACGAGGCCGCTGTCATGTAGCATTTCCATCGCCAGATGCGCCTCGCGGAAGGTGGCGCCGCCGGGAACGGTGGTGCCCACCGCCGGGGCGATCGACGGGTCGAGAAAATCGACGTCGAGGCTGACATGGAGCATGCCATTGGCGGCGCTCACCCGTTCGAGAAAGGCGCGAAGCAGTTGCGCTATGCCGTGCTCGTCGATCGAACGCATGTCGTGGACCGTCACGCCGGCTCTGCGCAATGCATCCCGTTCCGCCAGGTCCACGCTGCGGATCCCCAGCGCGCATATGCAAGCCGGCTCCACCTGTGCTGCAAGCCGGGGGAAATAGCCCTCGAAGCCGGGCTGCCCGCTGGCATAGGCCAGCGGCACGCCATGCAGATTGCCGCTGGTCGTCGTGTCGAGCGTATGAAAATCGGGGTGGGCGTCGAGCCACAGCACGAAGAGCGGCCGACCGGCATTCGCCGCGCGGCGGGCTATGCCGGCGAGCGTGCCGGCCGAAATGCTGTGGTCGCCGCCGAGAAAGATCGGCATCGCATCGGCGCTTGCGGCATAGGCAGTTTCGCTGATCGCTGCCGTCCAGGCGGCGATTTCCGGCAGCGCCTTCACCGCCGCGTTGCCGTGTACGACAGGGCGCATATCGGCAGGGACAATCGTTCCGAGGTCGGTCAGCGTATGGCCAAGCTCGGTCAGCGCGCCGGCCAGACCTGCCGTGCGAAGCGCGCTCGGCCCCATCTCGCAGCCCATGCGGCCTGAGCCGGCCTGGATCGGCGCCCCAACGATCGTGCAATGCATTTGTCATACCCCGCCAATTACGATGGCTTTATTGAAGCCGGCATCGCTGGCAGAATGAACATGTCAAATTGGCAAATTTGTCGAAGTGCCTTACCATAGCGGCAGCATCTACTTCCGTTGTGAGCAAACATGGACCGTCTCGATGAGCAGATCATCACCTCTTTGCGGCACGACGCCCGGCGCAGCATTTCCGACCTTGCCGTTAGCCTGGGTGTCTCCCGGGCAACGGTAAGGTCCCGGATCGAGCGACTTGAAAGAGACGGCGTCATCGTCGGCTACACCGTCATTCTACGCGCCGACGCGGTCGATCAGCGGGTGCGTGGCATCATGATGATCGAGATCGAGGGCCATGCCGCCGATCGCGTCATCCGGGCGCTGGGCGGCTTCTCCGAGGTCTCGACCATCCACACCACCAATGGCCGGTGGGACCTGGTGATAGAACTCGGAACCCAGACGCTGAGCGAGTTCGATGCGGTGCTGAGACGTATCCGGCTGATTCCCGGAATTACCGGCAGCGAAACAAGCCTGCTCCTGGCAACGCCGCGCACCACCAAGGCGCGGCTGTGATCTTCGCCCTTGACCTCCAGCGGCAATGAAATCCCAAGCCAGGGAACCTTCAATTGCCGCCGCGGTTAGAGCAATTCCAGGAAAAGTGTGAAACGGTTTTCCGTTCGGAATTGCGTCAAAACAAGAGTGATCGGTTCAGCGTTTCCCCCGATGAACCGTTCTAGGCTCGGACAGCCCTTCTTCGAGGGAGAACAATCATGGCTCACGCCCAGCAGGAACTGGTCGAATTCGTTATCAGCAAAGCGTTCAATCCGGTCATGCGGGCCAAACCAGACGGAAAATCCGATGCCGAACGCAAGACGCTCGAGCACGTCCAGCAAGCCACGAAGACCGAGATCGAGCGCTATCGCCATTACGGCTCGGCCGAGGAGGTCGCGACCAATTTCAAGCGCGACCTGAGCTCAGATGCCGCCAAAAAGTTGCACGCCCAGCTGCGGCGCCTGCATCTGCCGACGATCGAGGATATTCGCGACGAATTTGAGGACAAAGCCCGCAAGCTTGGGGTCAAGGCCTCGTCGTAGATCCGCGACCGGTCCTCGGTGACGTCCGTCAGGCTGTCATCACAAACCGTCCTTGGTCGGAGGCCACCCTGACCGAACCGTCTCGGGGATGTTGTCCGACGTCAGATCGCCCCGATTGAGCTTTTCAATCGCTTCATCGGCTTCGCTTTCGTCGAGACCGGAAAGCGGCAACCCGCCGACCACGACGGCTTCGTCGCTCTCGCTGTCATAGACCTCCCAGAGGCCTTCCGGATCCTGTCGTTTGTCGAACGGCATGGCACTCCCCAACACCGCTATTGTACGCCTGCCACCCATTTCAGGGCCTGGGCTTTTTCGTCCTCCGGGAACACCCGCGCCTCGATTTGCGGAAACAGCGCGTCCGTCATTTCCGTGGCTGCCTTGATCCACTGCTTGTTGGAAATCACGGCGGCACGTTTGAAGCGGTGGACCTCGCCAAGTTTGCTCAGGCCATACTGCAGGTCGCGCCGCAAGGCGCCAGCCGTCATGTCCTCGAAATCGGCAAGATCGGTCAGGACGCCGATGTCCTTGTGGTCGCTCAGTTTCGCTTCGATTGCCGGGATGACTTTGTCGTAGTCGTCCGCCGTCACGGTGCCGGTGACACGAAAGGCGGCGACATTCTGGGGAGCGGCAATCATCTCGATCATTTTTTCCTCCGGTCTCTGACTTGCTGCCTGCCCGAAACAAACTCGGGCCATTGGCGGATGTTCCCTGCCGGAGGCGTGCTTGGCTTCAACCTGACATGGTTAGAACGACGATCGGCCGGCCTCCCCGACCGGCCCTCGGATCGCCTGGGTGACGACGGTATAACGCGTGATTTGACCCTCCTCGGGGTCCTCCCCGTGGAAATGGATCGCTGCGTTCAGCGGCAGGTGGGCAGTGCTGCCAAACTGCTTGACGGCGGAGACATGCACGATCTGCACGTCGGGGTCGCGCTTCATGGCGTCCATCGCCGCAAGCTCGGCGCTGCTGCTGCCACCGATCCGCCAGCTGGCTTCCAGCACTCCCGATCGCCAGATGCCCGAGGAATCGACACCTTGGCCGATGTCGTAGTTGCGCCGTGAGGCAAAGAATCCGGGATAGCCATCCATCGCGGCGTCGTAGATCCTCGCCTGCGCCACAGCCAAACTTAGCGCCGGAGAAAGCTGCAGCCCGTCCAGCGCCTCCCATCCGCCGCGCACGACGACCAGATCGGATCCGCCGTAAACGGGCTGTCCGGCATTGTCGGCCGTCATTCGCTGCACGCCGTAATAGGCGACCGATGTTCCGTCGATCGCCGTTCTGCCAATGCTCAGCGTGACGATATCGCGAAGCTCCGTTTCGAGAACAAGGCCGTATTCCCTCAGGTCGGAGGATGGATATCGTTCCAGCAGCCTTTCGATGTCGGCAACGGTCGCGGCGGTGTGCTGGTCGCGGCCCCGCGAAGCGCGCGGTGGCTTGAACCGGACCAGCCCTAGCTGCAGCAGACGTTCCGCTGCGCGCAGCGCGTCATCGCGTGAAAATGCGGTATAGCCGGGCAGTACGGCCGCGCCGACGGCTCTGCCGAAGCCGGCTGGCCATTCTTTTGGCCGTGCCGCCGACCCGTCCACCAGCTCGTGGGTTATGGCCTTGGTGGTTGCGAGGCGCCAGGGCACCACACCGCCGAAGAGGTCGTCGGGCCCGTTTATGCCCAGTTGGAGCGCATCGACGGCAAGCAGGCTGTCGTCCGGCACGAAATACAGTCGGCGACCGTCACCGCCGCCCTCACTCAGGCCCTCGCGGAAGGCAAAGCCCTTCAACGCCGCAATCGTGCGCGCAACGGCAGCGACGGTTTCCCGCTCGTGGGTATAGATTGTCTCGCCGCCCGGCGCGGAGAATGCGACCACAACACCTTTCGCCCCGCTTGGTTGCTTACCGCTTAGCCCGGTCATGTCGCGCCCTTCGTCCATTGCCGAGCCCATTGCCGTTTCCGCGGCGATGCGTCCGAACCGAAAAACCCGCTTCCTCGGCGAATGTTCCGGCCAACGGCCGGCAATCCGGTTTGACCGGGGCGGCGACCGGAACATCGGCGGCTCGTAGCTGTTTATGAGGGAACGTCAGACAGGGAGATGGAGACCATGGCTTTCACTCTCAAAAGCTCTGCCTTTGCCGATGGCGACAAAATACCGCCGCGCTATTCCCGCGACGGCGGCAACGTCTCGCCACCATTGGAGTGGACGGACGCCCCGCAAGGAACCAAAAGCTTCGTCCTGGCCGTCGAGGACCCCGACGCCCCTTCAGGCACGTTCCGTCATTGGGCGGTCTACAACATCGACGCACAGCGCAACTTTCTTCCCGAAGGCACGACCGCCGGCGCCAAGACCGAGAGCCTCGGACACGGCGTCAACGATTTCGGCAATCCTCATTATGACGGCCCCCAGCCGCCGCCTGGGCATGGGCTCCACCATTACCATTTCCGGCTTCTTGCACTCGACGCCGAGACGCTTCATCTCGGCGAGAAGGCTGCCGTCGACGACGTGCTGAAACAGGCCGAGCCGCACGTCGTGGGAGAGGCCGAGCTCGTCGGCACGTTCGAACGGGCTTGAGGACGCCACGCCACCCCGTCGCCTGGTTCGGCACAAACGGAGAAGCATGATGGACAACAAATCAAACCCTGTCGACCAACCCATATCCGGCAAGAAAGCCAGCGGCAGCGACAAGGCCGAGGCACCGAAGGAAGCAGGCGATCAGGCACGGAAAGCCCAGGAGTGGGGCGGCGGCTCAAAGGCCTCGAAAGGCGCGATATCGCCGAAGGATCGCAAAAATCAAAACTCCAGCCAGCGCAGCTGATACCGGTCCGTCATCCGGCAATGCGTCTGAAGCGGCGGGCAAGGCCGGGCTGGAGGCACTGCGCTGCGCCTCACATCGCTAGCGGTTCATGTTCATGGTCGCATTCATCGGCATCAAATTGTGGTCGAGATTGGCCATGATCCAGATCGAGCCGCCGATCACCAGAACTACGATCAGCACGCCGAAGGCAAGCGCCAGGGCGTTGTTGGTGTTGTCCGGTCCCGTCGTGATGTGCAGGAAGAAGACGAGATGGACGCCCATCTGGGCGATCGCCAGCACGACCAGCGCCACCGGAATGCCGGGTGCCCATATCAGGTTGGTTCCGGGCAACCAGAACGAGGCGATGGTCAGCAGCGTTGCCAGCCCGAGGCCGATCACATAGCCGCGTAGCCCGGATCCGACCTCGGTGTCGCCGAGGTATTCGTCACCCGGCGCCGTATCGATGTCGTAGCGCTCCAGCCCATCGGTGTCGCGCCGTTGCGCGTGGCGATCGTCCGCATTGCTCATCGACTTGCTCCCAGGAGATAGACCACCGTGAACAGGGCGACCCAGATGATGTCGAGGGCGTGCCAGAACAGGCTGAAACACATGAAACGCCGAAGAATATCGTCGCGGAATCCCTTGGCGAAGATCTGCGCCATCATCGTGAGCAGCCACAGCAGCCCCGCCGTGACGTGAAGGCCATGGCATCCAACCAGCGTGAAGAACGCCGACAGGAAAGCGCTGCGCGTCGGTCCGGCACCGCTGGCAACCATATGCGCGAACTCGCGCAACTCGAGCAGGATGAAGCTGGCGCCGAGCACGAAGGTGACAGCCATCGCGACATAGAACCAGGAGCTTCGCCGCGCTGTCACGGCGAGGCTGGCGAGACCGCAGGTGAAGCTCGACAACAGCAAAGCGGCCGTCTCGATCGCGACGTTGCGCAGGTCGAACAGCTCGGCTCCGCTTGGTCCGCCCGCCGTCTTGCCCGCCAGCACCGCATAGGCCGCGAAGAAGGCCGAGAACATCACGATGTCGCTCAGAAGGAAGATCCAGAAGCCGTAGCCCACGACGATCCGGATCGGTGCCGGGCCGCCGTCTCCGTGGCCGGGTGCATGGCCGTGCCCGCCATGGAGGCGGTAGGGGTCACGCTCTCGAACGTCGATCGCGGTCATGGCCTTGGCCCCGTGTAAGTGGCCAGCGCCTCGCGGCGCGCACTTCGGTTGGCGCGGTCGATCCGGGCGACTTCGGCGGCAGGAATGACGTATTCGGGGATGTCGCGCCACGCGAATACGACGAAGGTGGCCAAAGCACCGAGCGCGCCGAGCGCCACCATCCACCAGATGTGCCAGATGAGGGCAAAACCCATCACGGTCGCAAAGAAGGCGCAGATGAACCCGGTGGGACTGTTGCGGGGCATCTCGATCGGCTCGTAGTCAGGCTCGTCGCGCAGCCGGTTTTGCTCGCGTGCCCGCTGCTTGATGCTCCAGTAGGGCTCTTCGCCCTCGACATGCGGAAGCGCGGCGAAGTTGAAGACCGGCGGCGGCGAGGGCGTGGCCCATTCCAGCGAGCGGCCGTCCCAGGGATCTCCGGTGGCGTCGCGAAGCGCCGCGCGCTGCCGGATGCTGACGACGAGTTGTACGATCTGCGCGACCACGCCGGCGGTGGTGATCAACATGCCGACGCCGGCAACCAGCACCCACGGATGCCAGGCCGGCACGTCGAAATGCTGCATGCGGCGGGTCATGCCGAGCAGGCCGACAGTGTAGAGGGGCACGAAGGTGGCGTAGAACCCGATCAGCGTCAGCCAGAAGGCCAGCTTGCCCCAGCCCTCGTGCAGCCGGAAGCCGAATGCCTTGGGAAACCAGTAGGTATATCCCGCGAAGGCGCCGAACAGCACGCCGCCGATGATGACGTTGTGGAAATGCGCCACCAGGAACAGGCTGTTGTGGAGCAGGAAATCGGCTGGTGGCACCGCCAGCAACACACCCGTCATGCCGCCGATGACGAATGTCACCATAAAGCCCAGCGACCACAGCATTGGCGTCGCGAAGCGGATGCGGCCGCCATACATGGTGAACATCCAGTTATAGATCTTCACGCCGGTACCGACAGCGATGATGCTGGTGGCGATGCCGAACGCGGCGTTGACGTCGGCGCCGGCGCCCATCGTGAAGAAGTGGTGCACCCACACCATGAAGGAGACGATGCAGATGAAGAGCGTCGCGGCCACCATCGAGCGGTAGCCGAACAGCGGCTTGCTGGAGAAGGTGGAGATGACCTCCGAGAAGATGCCGAACGCCGGCAGGACGAGGATGTAGACCTCGGGATGGCCCCAGGCCCAGATCAGGTTCACGAACATCAGCATGTTGCCGCCAGCTTCATTGGTGAAGAAATGAAAGCCGAAATAGCGGTCGAGCGTCAGCATCGCGAGCGTGGCGGTGAGGATCGGGAAGGCGGCGACGATGAGCAGGCTGGCGGCAAGTGAGGTCCAGCAGAACATCGACATCCTGAGGTAACTCATGCCGGGCGACCGCATCTTCAGGATCGTGGTGACGAAATTGATCCCGGTGAGCAGCGTTCCGACGCCCGCTATCTGCACGGCCCACAGATAATAGTCGACGCCAACGCCCGGCGAATAGGCGGTCTCGCTGAGCGGCGGATAGGGAAGCCATCCGGTACGCGCGAATTCACCGATCACCAGCGAGATGTTGACCAGCAGCGCACCGGTGGCGGTGAGCCAGAAACTCACCGAGTTGAGCGTCGGAAAGGCAACGTCTCGGACGCCGAGCTGCAGCGGCACGACCAGGTTCATCAGGCCGATGACGAACGGCATCGCCCCGAAAAAGATCATGATGGTGCCGTGGGCGGAAAAGACCTGGTTGAAGTGGTCGGGCGGCAGATAGCCGGGCGCCTGGAAGGCGAGGGCCTGCTGCGACCGCATCATGACGGCGTCGCTGAAGCCGCGCAGCAGCATCAGCAGCGCCAGCAGCGTGTACATGACGCCAATCCGCTTGTGATCGACGCTGGTGATCCATTCGCGCCAGAGATAGGGGAAATGGCCGGCCAGGAAGACCCAGGCCAGCACGCCGAGGATTGCCAGGGCGACGACCGCCGAGGCGATCATCGGCAGAGGCTGATCGAACGGAATGACGTCCCAGCTCAATTTTCCGAGCATTGTCAGCCTCCTGCCTTGGGCGATACGCTCGGCCCGGGGCGACCGGCCTGGGGGCCGGGCGCGGGTGGAACGCCCTGCGTCGCGATTTCGTGGAAAAGGTCCGGCTCGACCGAGCGATAGGTCGAAGGCGGCACGTCGATGCTCTGTCTGGCCAGTTCCTGGTAGCTGGCCTTGTCGAGTGCCTGTCCCTGGCTTCGCGCCGAATTGACGAACGCCTCGAAGGCATCGGCCGCGACGGCATGCAGCACGAATTGCATGCCTGGAAAACCGTCACCGCTGAAATGGGCCGACCGCCCATAGAATTCGCCCGGCTGATCCGCCTGCAGGTGAAGCTGCGTCGTCATGCCGTTCATCGTGTAGATCATGCCGCCGAGCTGAGGCACGAAGAACGCATTCATGACGCTTGCCGAGGTAAGCGAGAAATGCACCGGCCTGCCCGCCGGCACCACAAGCTGGTTGATGCTCGCGACATTCTGCTCGGGGTAGATGAACAGCCATTTCCAGTCGAGCGAGACGACCTGCACCTCAAACGGCCTTTGCTGGGAATCCAACGGCTTCATTGGGTCGAGGTCATGCGATCCGATCCAGATGATGCCGCTCAGAAACAGGATGACGAGGATGGGGATCGACCAGACTACCAGTTCGATGCGTCCGGAATAGGCCCATTCCGGCAGGTACCGCGCTCTTGTGTTGGTTTCCCGGAACCACCAGGCAAAGCCGAGCGTCGCCACGATCGTCGGGATGACGATGGCCAGCATGATAGCGACCGAATTGAGCAGGATCGTCCGCTGCGCCGCCCCCACCGGCCCTTGCGGATCGAGCACGCCGCCCTGGCAGCCGGCAAGCAGCGCGGCAACAAGCATCGTCGCGCCGACGCGGCCAACACGGATGGCGGCACAATTTCGAACGATCGCCCTCAGCAGCATGACATCTCGCCGTTTCCTGAAAACCGATGGAACGTTGCAGGCAGCGTGGCTGCCAACCCCCGAATGTGCGCGCCGGTGTGCTCCTGGCGACAGTTTCTTCACGCACGGGGCTCCGGCTGGCAGAACCACACGCGGCGGACGTCATCGTTAAGCGGTCAACCTGTCGAGAACCCTCCAAATCCTAAAAACCAGCGGCAAATCCCAAGCAACCAGAGCCAAATCCTAAGAAATCAGAAACAGTGCCCAGATCGAAGTTATCGCCAGAAACGTGGCGAATGCCAAGGCGGTAAACCGGTTCATGGCCCCGCCCACGGTTGGTCCATTTAGTCCGCTCCCTGCGACGTGGCTGCTGATTCCAATGATGCTGCTCAAGATGGTTGCGCCAACCGAACGAATGTTCGTCGCGAAAGTTCCAAAAAGCCAGATCCGTCGCAGCCTTTGGTTGCAGGCCGGCGGCAACGCGATGCGCACCAGGGATGGTTGGGCGGCTTTCTCGCCAAGCGGAAGCGAGGACTGGCTTTGCGTATGTAAAAACTACTTGTCTAGGTGAAAATAGTTGCTACTAATCGGCTGGGCCGGCGCATGGCCGCCTCTGGGAGGAATTTCGGCATGACAAGACTGCGGGGCCTCGCGTGGGATCACCGACGCTGCTGGGGTCCGCTCGACGCCAGCATCGGGCCGTATTGTGCCGCCAATCCCGGTCTTGAGATCGAATGGGACCGCCGCAGCCTCTATGAGTTCGGCGAGGGCGCGCTTGGTCCGGTGCTCGGCGCCTATGACCTTGTCGTGTTCGACCATCCGTTCATCGGCGATATTGCCGAAGGCGGGCTGATGGTGCCGTTCGATTTGTCGGCCGAGCAGCGCCACGGCTTCGAACGGGATTCGGTCGGCGCATCCTGGCAATCCTACGCAAGGGACGGGCTTCAATGGGCGTTGCCGATCGACGCCGCCTGTCAGGTTGCCTCGTATCGCCCCGATCTCCTGGAGCGCTACGGACCGCTGCCGCGCAGCCATGACGAGGTGCTGGAGCTCGGCCGGCGCGCCTTGAAGGACGGCAAATGGCTTGGGCTGCCGTTGGTGCCGACTGACGCCATGTGCCTGCTTTTGACGCTCGGTGGGCCCCGGGAAGACGGCGACGGGTTCATCGCCGGGGAAAAAATCGAGCGGGCCGTCGGGCAATTGCGCCAGCTTGCGGCGCTGTCGCATCCGAACTCGCCGAAATGGAACCCGATCCGTTGCTACGATCACATGATTGCGCATGACGACGTGGTCTACGTGCCGTTCGCCTTCGGCTACGTGAACTACGCCTCCAGGGCAGACAGGCCGTATCTGCGCTTCGCCGACGTGCCGACGCCGCGATCCGCCGGCGCCTTGCTCGGCGGCGCCGGCATCGGCGTCAGCGCCCAATCGAAACACAAGCAGGCAGCCATCGATTACGCGCTATTTCTGTGCTCGCCCGGCTATCAGCGCGGCGACTATGTGAAATCCGGCGGACAGCCGGGGTCGCTGGCGGCGTGGCAGGATACCGAGGTCAACGCGCTCTCGGGCGGCTTCTTCGCCTCGACGCTGGCGACGATCGAAGCCTCTTATCTGCGCCCGACCCATCCGGGCTTCATCAGCTTCTTCCGCCAATGCGCCCCTCATGCCGCGGCGGCGATCGCCGGCGAATTGCAGGCGGCCGAGCTCGCGGATCGGCTGAACCGGCTCTATCGCGAGACCAGGCATGGCCAGCCGCAACGGAGCGTCGCGTAATGGCCGCCGATATTGCCCAGATCGTCGACGAAGGCGAAAGCGGCCGCAACGGCTATCGGGTGCCCGCTGTGGAGAAGGCGCTCGACATACTGGAATTCATGGCTGCCAGCGGCGAGCCGCTGACCCAGACCGAGATCGCCACCGGAATGGGGCGCTCCATTCACGAGATCTACCGCATCCTGCTGCTGCTGGAGAAGCGCGGCTACATTT
Organism: Mesorhizobium sp. M0437; assembly: GCF_040321335.1. Classification (NCBI taxonomy): domain Bacteria; kingdom Pseudomonadati; phylum Pseudomonadota; class Alphaproteobacteria; order Hyphomicrobiales; family Phyllobacteriaceae; genus Mesorhizobium; species Mesorhizobium sp. M0437. The sequence goes on along the minus strand of NZ_JAMYRK010000024.1, from coordinate 37,543 downwards.
TCCGGACGCAATCGGACCGCTTCCGCCTGTCGCTGAAGCTGTTCGAACTGGCGCATATGCATCCGCCGGTGAACCGCCTGGTCGAATGCGCGCTGCCGGTGATGCGCGGCCTCGCCGCCAATGCCGACCAGAGCTGCCATCTGGTCGTGCGCGAAGGCGAGAGCGCACTGGTCGTGCTGCAGATCGATTCGCCTTTGCCGATGCGTTATTCGGTTGCCCTTGGCTCGCATTTCCCGATCCTCGAAACGAGCTCCGGCGCGGTGCTGCTGGCGCATTCGAGCCGCGCCGAGCGCGACCGCATCGTCGAACGGATCGTCGCTGCAGGCGAAGGCCAAGGCAGCCGGGCGGAAATCGAAGCGCGGCTGAACGAAGTCGCAAGGCTCGGCTATGAAATGCGCGCCTCGCTGGCTGTCGAGGGCTGCACCAACATTTCGATGCCGGTGCGCGACCATACCGGCGCCGTCATTGCCGCGCTCACCGTCCCCTTCCTGCCGCAAAAGGCCGCCCGCTTCGATCGCAGCACTGTGTTCGAGCGGACGAAGGCGGCGGCCGAGGCGATATCGTCGGCGCTGGGCGCGGGCGAAGCTGCCGCCTCTTCACGTGCCGACCCGGAACGGCGGGACTATCCGTTCAGCAACTGACAAGAAATACAGGGAGAAGAAACATGAACTGGTCCAAATCGATGCTGTTTGCCTCGGCGGCGGTGCTTGCTCTGAGCGCCGCCGCGGCACACGCCGAAAACATGCCGAAGCGCATCGGCTACGTCACCAACTACGCCACGCATGAGTGGTATCAGAACGTCATCAAGGGCATGCAGTCCCGCGCCAAGGAACTCGGTATCGAGCTCGAGGTGCAGGACGCCAATCTGGACGTTGCCAAGGAGGTCTCCGCCGCCGAAGATTTCATGGCCAAGGGCGTCGACGTCCTGATCATCACGCCCGTCAACGAGGAAGGCGTCGTGCCGCTGCTGCGCCAGGCGAAATCCAACAACGTTCCGGTCGTGCTCGAAGGCAATCCGGTCAAGGGCATGACCACAATGGTCGCGATCTGCGACTACGACACCGGCTACACCGCCGGCGTCGAAGCCGGCAAATACGCCAAGGAAAAGCTCGAAGCCAAAGCCAAGGTGATGAATGTCGGCCTGCCGCTGCTGTCCGCCACCGTGCTGCGGTCGCAGGGTTTCATGGATGGCCTCAAGACCATCATCCCCGACGCGGTCATGGTCCACGACCTCGACGGCGGCGGCAATCCCGATCGCGCGCTCGAAGTCTCTTCGGCGGCTCTTGCCAAGAACGCCGACATCAACATCATCTACGGCATCAACGATTCCTCTTCGCTCGGCGGCCTTCAGGCCTGGAAAGCGGCCGGCAAGTCGCAGGACGGCCTCTTGACTGTCGGCACCGGCGGCGAAGGCCTCGCCTTCATCAATGCGATGCAGAACGAGCCGTCCTACCGCATCGAGGCCGCGATGTTCCCGGAAAAGGAAGGCTACACCGCCATCGATGCAGCGGTTAAGCTCTTCAATGGCGAAGAGGTGCCGGAACACATCGTCAGCCCGACCGCGCCGATGAACGGCGACGACTGGAAGAAGTTCTACGACTACGATGGCACCACACGCAAAATCAAATGGGATGCCGTCAATGCGCTTCAGCCACCGGAAAAATGCATGAAAACTTCCGCCGATCTGAAGAAGTAAGGATTCCGGGTAGCCCTTCCCGCCCGGCGGGAAGGGCGGCGGATCGGATATGCCGAACGGCAAAACAGGGCGACCGTCCTGTTTTGGCCGGCAGTTTCCAGATGGCGACGGCACCGATACGGGCCCGGAAATGAAATGGACATGAGCGAGCTTACGCAATCCTCTGCGCCAAGGCGTTTCATCGGCGGCCAGCTGCTGGGCAGCAGCCAGCTGGTGCTCGGCGTGATCCTGGCCGTGCTCTGCATCGCCATCTCGATTGCCGCGCCGCAATTCTATTCCGAGGCCAACATCATCGCCATCCTGCGCCAATGCGCGCTGGTGCTGATCGTTGCCTCCGGCATGACGATGCTGATCATCACTGCGGAAGTCGACCTGTCGGTCGGTGCATCGCTGGCTTTTGTCGGCTGCATCGGCATGGCCGTGCTCAATTCAACGCACAGCCTGACGCTCGGGTTGCTGGCGGCGCTCGTCTTTTCAGGCGCGGTCGGCCTTTTCAACGGCCTCGTCGTCACCAGCCTCAAGGTGAACTCGCTGATCGCCACCATCGGCACCATGATGATGCTGCAGGGCGGCGTTTACCTGTTCACCCGCGAGGCGGTGCAGAACCACCACCGGCTTGCCGGCTTCACCGATCTCGGCGCTGGCTATATCGGCGCGATCCCGCTGCCCGTGGTCGTTGCCGCGGTGATTTTCGCGCTGGCCGCGGCAACGCTGCGCTTCACCACGCTCGGCCGTTATCTCTACGCTGTCGGCGCCAACGAGCGCGCGGTTCGTCTCTCCGGCGTGCGCTCGCAACGGCTGAAACTGTTCGCCTTCGTCGTCACCGGCCTGTGCGTCGGCGTCGCCGGCATGATCCTGTCGTCGCTGATGAATGCCGGCCAGCCGACCGCTGGCCGCGGCTTCGAGCTGACGGTGATTGCCGCCGTCATCCTCGGCGGCACCAGCCTGCTTGGCGGCCGCGGCTCGCTGCTTGGCACGTTGCTGGGCGTGCTGGTGCTGAAGGTCATCGACAACGGCATCATCATCCTCGGCTGGAACCAGGACCTGCAGATGGTGGTGCCCGGCATCGTCATCATCCTGGCGACCTATCTCGACATCGTGCGGAACAGAGCCAATGTCGGTTGATTTCCTTCACCCCGGCGAAACCGTGGCTGTCGACAAAAGCGTGCCGGCGCTGGAGATGCGCGGCATCGGCAAGCGTTTTCCCGGCGTGATGGCGCTGGACAATGTCGATCTGACCTTGGAACCCGGCAAAATCCATGCCCTGATGGGCGAGAACGGCGCCGGCAAGTCGACGCTGATCAAGATCATGGCCGGGGTCTACGGCAAGGATGCCGGCACCATCCGCCTGCGCGGCCGCGAGGCCGACATCAAGTCGCCGCGCGATAGCCTGAAAGAGGGCATCAAGGTGGTGTTCCAGGAGATCGCGCTGATCGCCGAATTCAGCGTCGCCGAAAACATCTTCCTCGAAGGCTATCCGACCGGCAAAGGCGGCTCGATCGACTGGAAGAAGATCCGTGCCGATGCGGCCGCTCTGTTCAAGCGTATCGGCTTCAACGTCGACCCGGCGGCGCGCACGGGATCGCTGCCGGTCAGCCAGCAGCAGATGGTCGAGATCGCCCGCGCACTCGCCCATGAGGCCCGCGTCGTGGTGATGGACGAGCCGACCTCCTCGCTGACGCCTAACGAGGTCTCGCTGCTGTTCACCGTCATCCGCCGGCTGGCCGCGCTGGGCATCGCGGTGCTCTATGTCAGCCACAAGCTCGACGAGGTCTTCGAGATCGCCGACACCGTGACCGTGCTGCGCGACGGCCGCCACGTCTCGACCAGGCCGATCGGCCAACATACCAACGACACGCTGATCCAGGACATGATCGGCCGGCGCATCGAAAACCTGTTCCCGCGCAAGCGCGGCGCGCCGGGCAGCAAGGTCGCGCTTTCCGTTGAAGGACTCAGCACCGCCAAGAAGCTGAAGGATGTGTCGTTCGAGGCGCATGCCGGCGAAGTCCTCGGCTTCTTCGGCCTGATGGGCGCCGGCCGGACCGAGCTCGCCAAGGCCATCGTCGGCTACGACCCGATCACTTCCGGCGCCATTTCGGTCGATGGCAGCCGGCTGCTGCCGCACGAAACGCACACCGGCGTCCGGCTCGGCATCGGCCTGCTCACCGAGGACCGCAAGAGCGAGGGGCTGATGGGCGAGTTGCCGGTCTACCAGAATGCCAGCCTCGCCTCACTCGGCGCCTTCGCCAGAATGGGCTTCGTCGACAAGGTCAGCGAACGCAAGGCGGTGCAGGACTATGTCGACCGTTTCCGCATCCGGACGCCCAGCCTGTTCCAGCAGGTCAAGAACCTGTCCGGCGGCAATCAGCAGAAAGTGCTGATCTCGCGCTGGCTGATGCGAGGCTTGAAGGTGATCGTCGTCGACGAGCCGACCCGCGGCATCGACGTCGGCGCCAAGTCGGAGATTTTTGCGCTCATCGACCGGCTCGCCGGCGAAGGCCTGGCGGTCGTCATGATGACGTCCGAAATGCCCGAGCTGCTGGGGCTTGCCGACCGCATCGCGGTGATGTGCGAAGGCCGCCTCACCGCGATCATGCCTCGCGACGAGGCCACGCAGGAGAACATCCTCAATGCGGCAATCGGCTAAGACGATGACGCTTCGCAAAGGGACCAAGCGATGAGCCTGGCAAGCACCGACACCATGAAAGCTGGGCCGTCCATGCTGGCGCGGCTCGTCGCGCGGCAGGAATTGGCATTGCTCCTCTGCCTCATCCTGGTGATCGCGTTCTTTTCCTTCACCGCCGAGAATTTCTTCTCCGTGCGCAACATCACCAATGTGCTCGGTCAGGCTTCGCTGGCGCTGACAGCCGGCATCGGCTGCGCCATCGTCTTCATATCAGGCGAGGTCGACATCTCGATCGGCTCGCTGCTGGCGACGATCGCACTGCCGCTGATCATCATCATGAACGACACGAATTCTCTGCTGCTCGGCATCAGCGGCGCGCTGCTGTTCGGGCTGATCATCGGCGTCGTGAATGGCTATCTGACGGCCTATGCCGGCATCAACTCGCTGATCGTGACCCTGGGCACGATGTTCATCATGCGCGGCGGCGTTTATCTCTATACCGGCCAGCGTGCTATTCCAGACGACGCCGCGCTCGACAGCTTCATCGCGCTGTCGGACGGCCGCCTGTTCAACGTCGTTCCCTATTCGGCTGTCATCGCCATCGTCCTGCTCGCCGTCTTCGCCTACGTGATGCAGCACCGGCCGTTCGGACGGCAGATCTATGCCGTCGGCGGCAATCCGGAAGTGGCACGGCTGGCGGGTTACGACGTGCCCCGCGTCAAGTTCACCTGCTTCATCATCAGCGCGCTGCTGGCGACGGTAGCCGGCATCATCCTGGCAGCCCGCGTCGGTTCGGCGCAGCATACGGCCGGGCTGAATTTCGAGTTCCAGGTCGTCGCCGCCACCGTGCTCGGCGGGGTGAGCCTTGCCGGCGGCATAGGCAGCCTGACCGGCATGGCGCTCGGCGTGCTGATCCTGCAGTTCCTGTCCAACGGGCTGCGCGGTCTCGGCCTGCCGACCGAGTGGCAACTGGTCATCACCGGCATGATCATCATTGCCGCCGTCGCCTTCGACGAAGCAAAGCGCCGGCGCGCCATTGGAGGCTGATATGGATCGTCTCAAAGGGAAAACCGCAATCGTCACCGGCGCCGCCGACGGCATCGGCCACGCGATCAGCGAGGCGATGGCAAGGGAAGGCGCGCACGTCTTCCTCGGCGACATCGCCGACGAGAAGGGTGAAAAATTCGCAGCCGAGCTGCGCGCCGCCGGCCACCGCGCCGACTACATCCATTGCGACGTGGCGGAGGAGGCCGACATCGCCGCCCTGATCGACGCAGCCGTCGGCAAGACCGGCCATCTTGATATTCTCGTCAACAATGCCGCCATCGCCATCGGCGGCATGCCGGTTCACGAAATGAGCGACGAGCAGTGGCACCGGCTGATCGCGGTCAACCTTACCAGCGTGTTCCGCGGCTGCAAATATGCGCTGCCACATATGATCGCGCAGAAATCGGGCTCGATCATCAACATGGCCTCGGCACAAGGGCATATCGGGCTCGACGGCTGGACCGCCTATGCCGGCGCCAAGGGTGCGGTGATGGCGATGACGCGCCAGATGGCGGTCGAGTTCGGCCCGCTCAACATCCGCGTCAACTCGATCTCGCCCGGCACCATCAACACGCCGATGAACGACAAATTGGTCAAGGAGATCGGCGGCAATCTCGCCAAGGCCTGGGTCAAGATGCATCCGCTCGGCCGCATCGGCAAACCGTCCGAGGTGGCCGAAGCCGCCGTCTATCTGGCCTCCGACGCCGCCGGCTTCACCACCGGTACCGACCTGCGCGTCGACGGCGGCCTCACCGCGGCACCCCGCTACGTACCCGACCTGCTTTGACAACCAACGAGACATGAAATGAACAAAGCCCTCGAAGGCGTCCGCATTCTCGATTTCAGCCATCTGCTGCAAGGGCCGTTCGCCACGCAACTGCTCGGCGACATGGGCGCCGACATCATCAAGATCGAGCGTGCCGGCGCCGGCGACATGTTCCGCGGCATGACCTTCTTCGCCAAATGGGTCGGCGGCTCCGAAAGCCCGAATTTCCTCGCCTGGAACCGCAACAAGCGCTCCATCGCGCTCAACCTGAAAAGTCGCAAGGTGCATGCCATCATCATGGACATGGCTGAGAAGGCCGATGTGGTGGTGCAGAATTTCCGCCCCGGCGTGCTCGCCAGGCTCGGCTATGGCTACGAGGATTTCAGGGCGGTCAATCCCGCCATTATCTATTGCTCGGGCTCCGGCTATGGCGAGGAAGGCCCCTATGTCGAGCGCCCCGGCCAGGACATGCTGATCCAGGGGCTGTCCGGGTTGATCTCCAACACCGGCCGCGGCGATCAGGCTCCTGTTCCGGCCGGTGCCGGCCTGGCCGACCAGATCGGCGCCATGAACATGGTCTACGGCATCCTGTCGGCGCTCTACTATCGCGAGAAGACCGGCAAGGGCCAGAAGATCGAGGTCAATCTGCTCGCCGGCATGCTGGCGCATCTCAATCAGGAATATGTCGCCGTGCTCAATCTCGGTGAGGATTTCGTGCGCCCGAATTCCGGCATCGGCCACCCCGGCATGCAGGCGCCGTTCGGCGTCTATGAAGCGAAGGACGGCGGCTATGTGTCGATCGCCATGAGCCCGTTCAAGACGCTGTATGAAGTGCTGGAGGCGCCGCAGCTTGCTGTCTACGACGATCTGAAGACGCTGTTCGACAGGCGCGACGAGGTGTTCGACAAGGTCAACGCCGAAACCAGGAAGTTTGCCACGCAGGACCTGCTGGCGCGGCTGCTGGCAGCCGACATCTGGTGTGCCGAGGTGAAGGACATAAGGCGCGCAGCCGAGGACCCGCAGGTCAAGCACCTGGGCATGATCACCAGCTACGATCATCCCCGCGGCGGCAGGGTCAGGGTGGTCGCGCCGGCGGTCAAGATGAGTGAGACGCCGGCTACCATAGAGCGGCCGGCGCCGCTGGTCGGCCAGCATGGCCGCGAGATACTGGCCGAATTCGGCCTCTCCAGCGGCGAGATTGCAGCACTTGAGGCATCCGGCGACATGACCGTGGATGCTGCCTGACGATGAGCGTTTACCAGGCACTCACCTTGGAAATATCTGGGCGCGTCGCGGTCGTTACCTTCCGGCGCGCCGATCAGCTCAACGCCATGAACCGGCTGATGCAGAGCGAGATCACCGAGGTTTTCGAGGCGCTGTCGCGGGATGACGGGGTCGGCGCGATCGTGGTGACCGGCGAGGGGCGCGGCTTCATGGCCGGCGCCGACATCAAGGAATATGCCGCCCAGACAGCTATCGAGTTCGATGCCTTCCAGGCTGCCGGCACGCGCATGTATGCGGCGGTCGAGAACAACCGCAAGCCGGTCATCGCCGCGGTCAACGGCTTTGCGCTCGGCGGCGGCATGGAGCTGGTGCTGTGCTGCGACATCGTCATCGCCAACCAGTTCGCGAAGCTCGGCCTGCCCGAGATCAAGCTCGGGCTGGTCCCCGGCGGCGGCGGCACCCAGCGCAGCGTCCAGAAGCTCGGCCGCAACCGCGCCAATTTTCTGCTGATGACCGGCGCCATCGTGCCGGCTTCCGAGTTCGTCGGCGCCGGTCTGGTCAACGAGATCGTCGATGCCGAAAGGCTGATGCCGCGGGTGCGGGAACTCGCCGAGATGATCGCCGCCGAACCGGCCGCAGCGATCGAAGGGCTGAAAGCGCTGACCGTGCACGCCGTGTCGGGCGATCTGGCCGACGGCCTTGCCATGGAGCGCGATGTCCTGGGTGGCCTGTACCGCAGCGAGATCGGCCAGCGGCGCGTCAAGGAATTTGCTGAAAAGAGCGCGACGCGGCCGAAGAAGGCCGGGCAATGATCTCCCTGGTCAAGCCGAACCGGCCGCGCTTCACCGATGTCGAGGGCCTGGCCGCGATGGTCGGCGGCGGCGACGTCTTCGGTGTCGGTGGCCATCATTTTGCCCGGCTGCCGATCGCCTTGTTGCGGGCCATCGCCCGCTTGGGCGTCAAGGATCTTCGCTATGTCTGCTGGGCCGGCGGCCTGCCGCTCGAACTGCTTCTCGAAGCGAATGCCGTGGCGGAGGTCGATATCTGCTTTTCCAGCCTCGATATTTTTGGCTTGCCGCCGCGCTTCCGCGCGGCCGCCGAGACCAATGCCGTGCCGGTCCGCGACTGGACGGCGCTGGCCATGATCCAGGCGCTGCGGGCGGGGCAGCAGAACCTGCCGTTGATGCCGTTTCAGCTTCCGGAGGGTTCGGACATGCTGGCGCGCGTGCCGGGTGCGATCGCCGCGCCCGATCCGATCGCGGGAATCACGACCGGGATCATCCCGGCCTTGCGGCTCGATACCTTCGTCGTCCATGCCCAGCGTGCCGACGAGAGCGGCAATGTCCAGATCATCGGACCACGGGCGCTCGACTTCGCCATGGCCGGCGCGGCGCGCGAGGTGCTGGTCACGGTTGAGGAGATCGTCCCGGTCGGAGCGCTGCGGCATGATGGTCGGCAGAGCATTTTGACCCGCAACCAGGTGTCGGCGATCGCGCTGGCACCAGGCGGCGCCTATCCCGCCTCCTGCCTGCCATTCTATGTGACGGATTATCAAGCGTTGGCGGGGGCGTTCGCGGCCAAGGAAATACCTTTGCCGGACAGCCTGAGCATGCCTTCGGAAGGCGTGCCGGAGCGGGTTCAAGATGCTGCAAAAGTCCGCGCTGAAACAGTCCTCGCAATGCCCAGGCTCGTGCACGGCAACAAGGAGGCGTCCATCGACGAGATCATCGCCGCCCGCATCGCCGCTGAGCTTGACAATGAGAGCTTTGCAAGTGCCGGCGCGGTGTCGCCGCTCGCCAATGTCGCCTACCGGCTGGCCAAAGCGACGCACGCGCCGGACATGATCATCGCCACCATGAGTTGCGGCCATCTCGACATAGCACCGAGCCCGATGATCCTGTCGCTGATCGAAAGCCTCGATTGCGAGACGGCGGTGGCGCATGCCGGCGGCGACGACACCTATTCGACCTATTACCAGGCCGGCGCGGTGACGCATGAGATCGTCGGTGCCGCGCAGGTCGACCGCCGTGGGCGCGTCAACACCATTGCGCTGCGCAAGCGTGACGGCAGCCTTATCCGGCTGCCCGGGCAAGGCGGCATGGCCGACGTCGCCAACATGCATCGCGATTATCTGCTCTACGTCCCCCGCCATTCCGTGCAGTCGCTGGTCGAGACGGTCGAGATTGCCAGCTCGGCGCGCGGCCTGTTGACTGAGGCCGAACGCGAGCCGATGGGCTATCGGACCGGCGCGGCATTGGTGTTCACCGACCTTTGCGTGTTTCGGCTCGACGGGGAGAGCCGGCAATTGGCCGTCATCGAGACCATGCCGTGCGTGACGCGCCAGCAGCTCCAGGATGCCACCGGCTTTGCCCTGACATTCGATGCCGATTGCCGCGAAGTTGCGCTACCCTCAAACGAGACGCTCGACATCCTGCGAAACCGCATCGACCCGCTCGGCCTGCGGCGCCTCGAATTCGTCAGCGCCAGGGAGCGCAGCGCCCTGATCGCCGAGATCCTGGCCACCGACCGGCGGATGGTCGAGCGCTGCATCGCCGCACAGCGGTCGCATACTGCACCGGATTGAAGGGGGTGCGCATGGCAAAGCCGTTGCTCGAAATGTCGGCCGCGAGGGTCTTCTTCGATGGCATCTTCACCAGCCCGCGCATCGCCCATCCGGAAGGCGTGGCCATCCATTGCGACGGCTCGATCTGGTGCGGCACCGAAACCGGCGACCTGCTGCGCTTGGCCGCCGATGGCGGCTCGGTCGAACGCATGGGCGGTACGGAGGGCTTTCTGCTCGGCATCGCCTTCGATAGCGCGGGAAACTGTTTTGCATGCGATTTGAGACATTCGGCGATCTTTCGCTGGGATGCCGCGACGGCTGGTATGCAGCGCTTCGCCTCGGCCGGCATCCGCGTGCCGAACTATCCGATCGTCGACGAGACACGCGGCTGGCTCTACGTGTCGGACAGCCTCGGCGAAGACAACCGCTCCGGCATTTTTCGCTACGATTTGAAGACCGGCGAAGGCGGCCTGTGGTGCAGCGAGACCATGGCCTTCGCCAACGGCATGGCGATGGCGCCGGGTGGCGATGGGCTTTACGTCGTGGAAAGCCATGCGGCCTGCCTCAGCTATGTGCCAATCCGTGCCGACGGCACGGCAGGACCTCGCCAACTCGTCGTGGACGGCGTGAGCAACGTTCCCGATGGCGTCGCCTTGGCGCCGGACGGGTCGCTGTTCATCTCATGCTACGAGCCCAGCCGCATCTATCGTTGGCGAAAACACAGCGGGCTCGAGGTGCTGATCGAGGATCCGGCGGCAACGACGCTCGCCCACCCAACCAACATTGCCTTCAAGGGCGACAAGCTCTACACCGCAAATCTCGGCCGCTGGCACATCACCGAAATCGACTTGACGGCGATTTCCTAGATCGGGCCGAACCGGGCGGCGCTGCCCTATCCCAGCCGCCCGTGACTCGATCGGATGCGCAACACCTGCACCCGCGACGGCAGCTCGATCAGGAACTCTTCGTCCCGCTCGAGATGGTGGATTTTTGTCGGATCGCCGCCGGTGAGCGCCGCCATCGCCTCGACGTTTTCCCAATAGGAGATCGTCACGAATTCCGAATGGGTCGTCGTGTCCTCGCGAAAGGTCTGAACGCCCAGGGCCTTCTCGATCAGCGGCTTGATGCCGGCCTCGTAATTGTAACTCTCATAGGCATCCGCCTTTTCAGGCACGGTTCTGCCGCGCCAGATACGAGCGATGGTCGGGGATTTCTCTGTAGCTTTCTCTGTCATGGCCAATGAATTCCTGCTGGTCTGATTGGTCCGCGGCGTTCGGCAAGGCCAGCCAAGGAACGCATCTCCCCGGCTGGCAGCCTGGTATCCAGTTGCCGGCGACTTTTTATCCTCCCCGGCCGACGAGCTCGCGCTGCCCCAGACAGGCCTCCTGCCGACCGGTAGGAGACTTACTCCTGATCCTCGGCGCCGCCTCCGTGGAAGAAGGACCGGATTTCCTGCATGTCGACGCTGCCGTCACCGTCCTCATCGACGGCGTTGAATATTCGCCCGACGAAATCCTGGACTTCGCTCTGAGAAAGCGCGCCATCGCCGTCCGCATCTACTATGGCGAACATCATTCGCATCTTCGCGCCATGCATCCCGCGTGGAATGCCGCCGCGCCCTCCCATCTCCCACCCTCGCTCAGGCGGGCCCATCCTGTAGCCGCGATGCCAGCGGTCGGGACCTCGCCGTTCCTCCCGGGGCGCGCGATCTTCCTGCATTCTCTCCTCCAGCATCTCAGTCATCATCTGGCGCATCATATCGCGCATGGCATCCTGGCTCTGCCCGCTCATTGCGGGCGACTGTTCGGCGCCACGATCCGGCGCCGGCGCGGCGGGCGCAGGTGGGCTCGTCTGGCCGAATGCCGGCGCGGCCAACATGGCCAGCGCCGCAGCAATTACAGTGGTTTTGCTTGCGAGCGTCATCGTAATCTCCATCGTGTGAATTGTGGGCCGCTGCATCCAAGCCAAACCGGCTGCTCGCCTCATGGTTCCTGGGCAGTCCGGCTCGACGGCGCAAAAGTCCGCCTGGTCGCGGCAACGAAAGCCGCTTGCTCACGTTGCCATTGATGCAAAGCTCCACCAGGAGGAAAAAATGGCCGACGATAAGAGCAAGCGAGATTTCCGCGAGCGCGACCGCGTTGCTGCGGAAGACGACCGTGAAGTCGAGTATTTTGCCCAACAGAACGGCGTCACGGCCGACCAGGTCCGCCAGCTGATCAAGAGCTTCGGCAATGATCGCGGGCGCCTGACCGTAGCTGCGAAGGCATTGCGAGGGATTTCACCTGCCGGAGCCGACGAGGTGACCAGGGAAGCCCGCCAGCAGGCGACACCCATGCATCTCGGCAAACCCGACGAGTGATGCCGGGGGGCAACTGCTCTGCCGCTGCCGCGGGCATCAGAACTTGCGGCTCAAATAGTCCGAGCCGCGCAGTCCGAACCGCCACTCGGCATCGACAGCCTTGGAAATGCCGATCCGGCGGCCTGTCAGAACGGCGCCGGCTTCGCTCGGCGGCCTGAATTCGAATGGCGGCAGGTCCAGCGGCAGCCCGTCATAAGATTTGTCGATAGCCAGCGCCTGGCAAAGGCGGCCCGGTCCCGAGCAAAGCAGCCGGGGATCGTCAACGCGGCGATTGGCCCGCATCACCTCCAGCCCTAATCGCGGTTCGATTGCGCGGATAAGCACGGCACTGCCGGGCAGGCACACGGCATTGAGGCACCAATGCAGGCCATAGGAGCGATAGACATACGCGCTGCCCGGGGCGCCGAACATTGCGCCGTTGCGCACCGTCCTGCCACCGAAAGCATGCGAAGCCGGGTCATCCGGGCGATAGGCCTCGGTCTCGACGATGCTGCCGCCAACGCCGTGCAAAAGCAGCGAGGCGCCAATCATGTCGCGCGCCACGATGGTGGCGTCACGGGCAAAGAATTGATGGTTCGTAGCCAACGTGCACCGGACTGATCGCGCCTGGACCTGGCGCGACAACAAATTCTCGGACCGGAAGCAAAATGTCCAGCCACTGCGCCGCGGGTCTGGAACGGCTGTATTCAGCGCAGCATGGCCGCGCCGATGAAAACTGCAGCGGCCAGCACGACGATGGCGGCAATCACCATGACTGGCCCATATCTGCTCGGTTGGACGTCGGGCTCATCCGTCAGCGGGCGCATCGCATTGGCATAGCTCGCCTGGTTGGTAAACTTCGGCGTTTCATGGCGCGCGGCAGGGCTCTTCGGCGGAGCGTTGCCGGCGGATTCCGCGTCCGTTTCCATGGGAGCCGCAGCCGGATCGATGCCCGGGGTCTTGTCCCCTTCGCGCCCGGCGTCGATATCGCCCCGCGCCTGAGCCGGGCTTCGCCCAAGAGGTGCTGCGTCGGTCATCGTCGAGGTCCTTTCAGAGCATCGGCCTCAAGCATTCTAACCTGCGTCTCATTTCAAAGTTCCCCCGTTTCAAAATTCCCCGGTTCAAAGTTCCCCGGTTCAAAGTTCCCCCGTTTCAAAGTGCCAACGAGCGGAAACCGCCTGGGCCTGCTTCCAGGAACAACCGGCGATCGAGCGGGTTGAGCAAGCATCGGGAGAGCAACATGGACTTGGTGCGCCACGCGCCCAGATCGGCAGTTCGAAACAGGCTCCAGCGCATGATCTACTTCACCGCCGACACGCATTTCAGCGACCCGCGCATTTTGCGCATCGACCGCCGCCCGTTCGGCTCGCTGGCGGAACATGACCGGTCGCTCGTTGCGTTCTGGAACGAGACTGTCGGGCCGGACGACGAGGTCTGGCATCTCGGCGATTTTGCCAGGGGATCGGCCGCGTTCGTGTCGTCGCTTCTGGCGTCTCTTCATGGCAGCAAGCATTTGATCATCGGCAACAACGATGCTGCGGCCACCATCGAGGCCACAGGTTGGGCGAGCACGCAACACTACAAGGAGCTGGCGCTCGACGGCAGTCTGCTGATCCTTTGTCACTACCCTTTTCGCACCTGGAACCAGATCGGCAGGAAATCGATCGACCTGCATGGCCATTCCCACGGCAGGCTGACCCCGGTCACGCGCCAGTATGACGTCGGCGTCGACAGCTGGGATTTTCGTCCGGTCACGCTGACCACCATCCTTGCCAGCCGCGGCCAAAGGGCGGCGCGGCAAAGCCGTCAAAAAGTCGAGTGATCGAAAGTGCCGGCCGTGCGTTGAGGAATTTCAACGCCAGGGAGCACGCCATGAACAGACGTGAACTGATCGATGCCGACGGCGGCAAGCGTGTCGCAAAGCCCATCCCGCGCGATGCCGCGTTCGACAGCACCTTGGCCCTGCTGCGCGAGGGCTATGACTTCATTTCGGCCCGCTGCCGGCGCATGAACACCGACATCTTTGCGACGCGCCTGATGCTGCGGCCGGCAATCTGTGTCCGTGGTGCCGAGGCTGCCGAGATGTTTTATGGCGGCGACCACTTCACCCGAATTGGTGCGATGCCGCAGACCACGCTGCGTCTGCTGCAGGACAAGGGCAGCGTCCAGGCGCTCGACGGCGCCGCTCACCGCCACCGCAAGGCGCTTTTCCTGTCGATCCTGTTGGATGGTGACCAGATCGAGCGGCTCCGCGCAACCTTCCGTCGCGCCTGGCTCGACCAGCTGGAAGACTGGCAGCGGCGTGACGAGATCGTCCTGTTCGACGCCGTAAACCTCGTCCTGACCCAGGCGGCAGCGGCTTGGGCCGGCATCCCCGCCGACAAGGATCGCGCCGAACTCTGCCGCGAGCTCAGCGGCATGGTCGAGAACGCCGGCGGCATTGGGCCGTCGACCGTGCTGGCGCTGTGGCGGCGACGCCGGACCGAACGCACTATCGGCGAGCTTGTACGGCGCGTTCGAAGCGGCGCGCTTGATTTGCCGGCAAACAGCCCGGTCCGCCTGGTCAGCGAACATGTCGATGCCGAGGGAATGCCGCTCGATCTTGCCAGTGCCGCGGTCGAAATCATCAACATTATCCGTCCAATCGTCGCCATCGGCCGCTTCATCATGTTTGCGGCGCTGGCGCTTCACCAGCACCGCCAATGGTATGACAAGTTCGCCGCCGGCGATGACGACGGGCTGGAAGCCTTCGCCGAGGAGATTCGCCGGCTCTACCCGTTCTTCCCGTTCATCGGCGGCCGCGCCCGCCACCCCTTCGAATGGAAGGGCTACCGTTTCCACCAAGGCGACTGGGTCCTGCTCGACCTGCACGGCACCAACCATGATCCGCGCCTGTTTGTGGAGCCGGACCGATTTATCCCGGAGCGCGGCTTGAGCTGGAAAACCCACGGCTTCGACTTCATCCCGCATGGCGGCGGAGATCCGGCGACTACCCATCGCTGCCCCGGAGAAGCCGTCACCGTCGCGCTGATCATGGAAGCGGTTCGCCTGCTGACGCGGTCGATGGCCTACCAGGTGCCTGATCAGGATATGACCGTCTCGCTTGCCCGCATGCCGGCGCGGCCGAAATCCGGGTTCAGGATAGATAATGTGCGGCAAACACCCCGCTGAAAGGCTGCCGGTCGAACCGGAACCTCTGCGGAGCTGAGGCGTTCGAAAATTGCAAGGCGTAAAGGCAAACGCAATGGCTCAGAAGATCACGACAGGCGCGAACGACCGGCCGCGCAATGAAACCATCGGCCAATCCGGCGAAGGCCTGCCGGACGATAGCAGCAGGCCGCTCGAGGTCGACGAAGGCTGGGTCGCCCGGCTGAGAAACAAGCTGCAGGGCAAGCCCCGGCAAGCCGGTCAGACCAACACGGACGAAGTCCCCGCAGGCACTCCAGGCGCTGGCGAGAATATTTGCCGCCGCTGTGCAGGGTCAGGCATGATCGACGGCCGCACCTGCCCCGAATGCGGCGGAACCGGCAAGGTGACGACGCCGATAGGCGGAGGCTGAGCAATTCCAGGAAAAGTGTGAAGCGGTTTTCCGTCCGGTATTTGCGTCAAACAATACGATAGACCGGTTCTGCGTTTCCGCGGAACGATGAACCGTCCAGCGGCGGTCAGATCGCCGGCACCCACTTCCAGAACACGCCTTCCTTGCGTTCGGGGTAGTGCTTGAACTCGCATTCGAAGCGCCAGCCGTAGTTCTTGGCGGCGGCAAGCGCCTCCTTGCTGACCGGGTTCATGCCGGTTCCCGGCGCAAACCAGTCCTCCAGCAAGTCGTCGGGGATATAGGCGCCTATCCTCAAAGGCAGCTTTTCGAGGACGACATCCATTTCAGGTGGTGCAGGCACGGGGGGCGCTCCTTTGAAACCTACCCGCGAAGAAGCCGTTTAACGCCAAGCGGGTTCATTCTTCTGTTCATAGTCCTGGAACGCCTTCTGGAGACCGCCGATCACCTCGGCGGACGTCTCGAACATCGCCTTCAGCTGCGGCTCATCGACCTTCTCGATGTCCTCGCGAAGGTGCTGCTTCACCTCCTCCAACTTTTTCTGCATTTTCTGCGTGTGGTGGCGCGGATCGCGGTCGGCAGCGCTAGTCATGATCAATCTCCAATTTGTGGATCTCGGAAAACTCGCCCGGCTCTGAGGATCGACAGGCGGGTTTGCAGCGTAAACGGCTTGCCGATAGCTGTGGTTCCCGACTGCGGATGCGGTCTTCGCGCGCCCAACGCGCTGTTCCTGGGTTCAACCGCCCGGTAGCAAGTCCGAAGGGCGCTTGCCGCGAATTCAAGACGCAAGCAGTGGCAGACGAGCATTGATGAAACTGAGAACTGATGGCGTCTCTGGCCAAGGACGGCAATCCACGACCTATAGCCTACGCCTCGTCCGCGATCCATTCGAGCGAGGCGCCATGCGGGTCAGTCCAAGCTACAGGGGAGCCGTTCGCAGATAGGAGGAAGCGGCCAGGCGGCCAGCTTGTTCCGGCGCGTGTGGCGATGGACGGGAAGACGCGAGGGAACTCGTTCGATACCCAATAAGGCGAGAGACGCATCGCCTGCTCGGCGAAAGCTTCTCTGTCACCAAGGTCGGAGACATAGTCGAGGACGGCTGTGTGAAAGATGACGAGTGTAGCGTCGTTTGGCGCTTCGTTGCAGAGTTGCACGAGGTCGCTCCCGCGCAGGTCGCCCTTCACCACCCGAGGCTTGACTGTGGCAGCGATCTTTAGGGCCGCCCGCAGATTGGCAAGCCGTGCTGTCTGTTCCGGCCAGACCAGTGTCTCAAGCCATGCGACTTGCGAGTCGTCCGAAGCATCTATCGGGCTCAGGTCCAATCCAGCCCGCCAGACGACTTGCGGCAAGGCCGTCGGCAATGGCGTTGTTTCGCTAGCGAGGCATCGGAAGACAGGCGGCTCCAAGGCCATTGCAGGTGCGCGGATCACCTTGCGTCCGTAGTCATAGCCGTAGAGGTCGGGCATGAGGCAGAGCCCTGCGGAGGTCCCGACCTCGATGAGGGCCAGCGGCTGCGGCAAACGCGCCAGGACGGGGAGCAGGGTGGCGCATCTTCCCGGCTCGTTGGTTTGCGTTGAGCGCTCGAGCATGAGCGAGCGGATAGCGTCGGGATTAGCCTGAAGCGCCTGGCGAAGCTCGGTCCACCCTGTTGGCGTGCCGAACAAGTGACGCACCGCTGCAAGTAGAAGGTTCGGTTGCCGCTTTAGGTCCGGAAGAGTCGACAGGAAACCGAGCGCCTCCCGATCCCCAGCGACTGCCCGAGCCAACTCCTCGTAGAGCGGCGAGCGACCGCGAGCTTCCGTATCGGCGAAGCGAATATATCGGGCTGAGATCTCGGCCAAGCCCTCCTCGTCCATATCCGCTGATCCTCGGTCCCGACGTCCCATCACAATACACGATCCACGGATCTGATTGGACCAGGCCACGGCGTTTTTACACAGGCTTGACCCCAGCGGACTTGCCGCGGTCGCCTACTTAACCGTTGCGTTATGAGGTCGTACGCAATCCAAAATCTGGGGAACTGTCCCTAATTGGTGTCTCACCCAGGGATGCGGTCCACCATGTCTCCGGTATAAACCGCAACCCTTGTCTCCGGGTTGGACAATTTGAGATTTGGCGCACCCGACAGGATTCGAACCTGTGACCTCTGCCTTCGGAGGGCAGCGCTCTATCCAGCTGAGCTACGGGTGCTTTCAGGATCGGTGATCCCAAAAACGAACCAGCCGGTAAACCGGCCAGCCACGGCTTCTTAGCGGAAGCAGGCGCCGGCTTCAACGGGCAATCGCCAGCGGGCTCAAACTGCCGTAGCAGCCCGGGGGAGACAGACACCGTCCCGTCCGCCGCCACCGCCTGCTCATTCGGTCACGGTAAGCACCGCCTTGCCGCTGATGCTGCGCTGCCGCAGCGCGTCGAGGGCTTGACCGACGTCCCGCCACGGCACGGTGAGGACCACCCGCGTTTCGAGCCGGCCGGCTGCGATCGGCGCGAGCAGCGAGGCGATGTCGGCGCCTACCTCCGGACCGGAAGCGTAGTAGGCGAAGGTCTGCAGCCGCGCACCTTCGTGCCCCGGAACGAACTGGCGGAAGCCGATGGGCGTGAGTTCGCCGCGGCTCGAGCCGAACATGACGACGGTCCCGCCGGGCGCGATCCGTTCGATCGCGTGGGCGAGGCTATCGCCGCCCACCGATTCGGTAATCAGCGAGAACAGTCCTTCGGTCAGCTCGATCGTTTCGACGACCCGCTCGGCTCCGAGGCCGCGGAGATCGTCGGCATGCCGTTCAGCGGCGACCGCCACCACCGACGCGCCCTGCTGGCGGGCGATCTGGATCTGGAAACGGCCGACCGCGCCGCTTGCGCCGGTAATCAGGACCCGCTGGCCGGCCAGGTCGCCGCCGAGGCGCAGGGTCCGCAGCGCGGTCGTGCCCGCGACCGGAACAGTGGCGGCGGAGACGAAGCTGACGTCGTCCGGCAGGACGGCGAGGTGGTCGGTCGGAACGGCGACCCGTTCGGCCCACCCGGCCTCGTCGACCAGAGCCGCAACCCGGGCGCCGACGGCCGGCCCGGAGCCGTCGGCCGCGGCGCGCTCGACAATTCCGGCGACGTCCTGGCCAGGCACCCAGCCGTTCGGACGGATGTTGAGCAAGCGCAGTTCGCCGCGGTTCAGCGAGACTGCCCGGACCGAGACCAGCGCCTCATGCGGGGCGGGCTCGGGCTCACCAAGCTCGGCGAGCCGCAACCCGGTGGCGCTGTCGGAAGATGTGACCAAGGCGAGCATTGGTATCGTCCCTTCTTGCTGCGTGGCGGACGCCAGCCTGTTTTCGTGCGCCGGGCTTGTTGGTCCGACGTTCAGAACGCAAGCAGGGCATGGCTAAATGGAAGTCCGCCTGTCGGCTTCTGAGTTACTCATCCCTAAACTATCGACTTTCCTGTTTGAGTAATTTAGATATCTTGGCAGTCGATCGCTAAAAACAGTCAATGTGAGACAGCCGCTCCGCTACCCCTGGCCTTTCGATCCGGATGACGTCCTCGCCCCGGCAATCGCCGTGCGCGTTGACGTTACCGAAACCGGGGCGGAGGTGCCGGACCACCACCACCGCAAGGGGCAACTCGTCTTCGCGCTGGGCGGCGGCGTCACATGTCGCGTCCCCAGCGGTCTGTGGATGGTGCCGCCGCATTGCGCGGTGTGGATTCCCGGCGACATGGAGCACAGCAATATCGCGACCGCCAATGCCCGGATTTTCTTCGTCTATATCGAACCGGGAGCTGCCGACCTGCCGGACCGGTGCTGCACGCTTTCGATCACGCCGTTGCTGCGCGAGCTCATCATAGAGCTGACGGATCGCGTTGAGGACGATGACGCGAGGGGCGAGCTCCTGACCAGGGCTCTGCTCACCGAACTGCCGCGCATGCCTGTCCAGCAGCTGCATTTGCCGATCTCGTCCGAGCCGCGCTTGAGGCGCATCGCGGCGGCGTTGGCGCAAGATCCTGCCGATCGCAGCACCCTGGCGGAATGGGCCAGTCGCGTCGCGCTCAGCGAGAGCAGTCTCGCACGTCTCGTGGTGAAGGAGACAGGGCTGACCTTCGGGCGCTGGCGCCAGCAACTGCACCTGATCGTCGCAATGCGCGAGCTGGCCTCCGGCGCCAGCGTGCAGCAGGTTTCGGCCGATCTCGGTTACGAATCGGTCACCGCCTTCATCACCATGTTCAAGAAAGCGCTTGGCAAGCCGCCGGCAAAGTATCTCAGCAGTGTCGCGCAAAACGGCGGCTCTGCGTTTGTCGCCTGAACCCGCACGCGGTCAACACTCGGACTTCAACTATCACTGCTCCTCGGCATACAGCA
The DNA here is from genome assembly GCF_040321335.1 of Mesorhizobium sp. M0437. Classification (NCBI taxonomy): domain Bacteria; kingdom Pseudomonadati; phylum Pseudomonadota; class Alphaproteobacteria; order Hyphomicrobiales; family Phyllobacteriaceae; genus Mesorhizobium; species Mesorhizobium sp. M0437. Next base: position 17,388 of record NZ_JAMYRK010000024.1, on the reverse strand, counting down.
GCCGCGTCTTTGCCTCGGAGGTCGGCAACAGGCTGCGCTGGATCAGCGCCTCGACGTGGTCGTTGCGCTGGCGCGCGCTGTCGGCGCCCATCACCACGATGATCAGCCTGTGCCCGTCTGCATTATAGGAGGTGACGATGTTGAAGCCCGAAGCCCTGATGTAGCCGGTCTTGATGCCGTCGACCCCGCGCACCCGGCCGAGCATGTCATTGTGGCCGCGCACCAGCCTGCCGCGGAACATGAAGTCGCTTTCAGAGAAATAGTGGAAATGCTGCGGGAAGCGGGCGTGCAGCGCCATGCCGAGCACCGCCATGTCGCGCGCGCTCGTGTGCTGGTCGCCGTCCGGCAGGCCCGAGGCGTTGCGGAACACGGTGCTGCTCATGCCGATCTGGCGCGCCTTGGCGGTCATCATGCCGGCGAACGCCTCTTCGCTGCCGCCGAGATATTCGGCAACGGCGACCGCCACGTCATTGGCCGATTTGACGATGATGGCGCGGATCGCCGAATCGACGTCGATGGTCTCGCCGCGCCTGAACCGCAGCTTGGTCGGCGGCTGCCGGGCGGCGTTGTCCGACACCGGAATTTGCGTCTCCTTGCTGATGCGGCCCTGGTCCAGCGCCTCGAACAGGAGGTAGAGCGTCATCATCTTGGTCAACGACGCCGGATAACGCGGCGCCGTCGAATTGACCTCGAACAGCGTATTGCCGGTGCCGGCATCGATGACCATGGCGGCATATTTCTGCGGCGGCGCCGGTACCGCCAGCACGCTGTCGGGCGGCGTGACAGTCGTGCAGCCGGCAGCAAACAGCAGCAGCGCCAGCACAGCGACGCATTTGTGGATGGACGAAAAGAACCGGAAGGCGGACAAGTCAGTTCCGAAGGCAGGCAGTTTCTGAGACGAGGCGAAGCTATCTTAACGCAAAGGCACAGTCCATTTGGTTAATATCGGTCTGGCCCTCGAACGGTGCCCTGTCCACAGGCCGACGTGGCGCCGCCTGATGTGAATTGCCGGCCACCGCGCTTGCGCAACCGGCGGCGAGTGGGCTTTGCTGGCGCCGACAGAATCGGGCCGCCAGAATCGGGCTGGCAGAATCGGGCTGAATCGGTAGGTGCACATGGATACGGTCACGATCACGGCGAAGGGCATTTCGGTATCGGTCGATCTTGCCGTCGGCCATCTCGCCGACATGACGGTCGATATCGATGGCCGCCGGCTGAAGCCGCTGCATCGCGCACCCTGGGTCGGCGAGCCGCGCGAGATGCTGCCGAAAGACCTGCCCGAAGGGACGGTCCACCTGTCCGGCGATTTCCTCTGCGCACCCTTCTCGATCAGCGACGTCGAAGCGGCACCTTTGCATGGCTGGCCGGCAAATAGTCGCTGGGACGTCGTCGACAGCGCGGCAACGGCCGACGGCTGGCGCGCCGTCTTCCGCCTGCAGCGCCCGGTCATGGGCGCAACCGTCGACAAGATCCTGACCTTGCGCGACGATCATCCCTTTCTCTATCAGGAGCACGTCTTTTCCGGCGGCGCCGGCGCCATTCCCGTCGCCCACCACCCGATGACGGTGATGACGGCCGGCGGCAGGCTAGCGTTCTCGCCGAAGCGCCTTGCCGCAACGCCGAGTGAGGCGCCGGAGCCCGATCCGGCCCGCGGCCGCTCGTTGCTCGCCTACCCGGCGCGAACCGCCGACCTGACGCGCTTTCCCGCTGCCGACGGCGGCACGATTGACCTGACCACCTATCGCATGGACCAGCTGCGTGAGGACTTCGTCACGCTGGTCGAAGCCGACCATGGCGGACCGGGCTGGACGGCGCTGGCGCGCCAGGCGGAAGCCGACCTCGTGCTGGTGCTGAAGAACCCGGCCGAACTGCCGGTCACCATGCTGTGGGTCAGCAATGGCGGGCGCGACTATGCGCCGTGGAGCGGCCGCCACCGCGGCGTGCTCGGCATCGAGGACGGCCGCACGGCCGTCGGCCACGCCGCATCGCTCGGCGACAATTGGCTGAAGCGCGAAGGCGTGGCGACCGCCTTTGCCCTTTCCGAAGGGCGCCGCTTTTCGTTCCGCCATGTCATCGGCGCGCTGCCTTGGCCATCCGGCGAGCCGCCGCACGACGTCACGACCTCGCCGGGCCGCATGCGTATCCTGGCGGCTGACGGTGCCGTGCGCGACATCGGCTTCGACGGCGATTTCCTGCGGATCGGTCAATCCAGGCCCGATTGAAGGCTTGGCACAATCCGGCGTTTGAAATTTCCGAAAACTGCCGCCAAAATGCGCCAGAACCACCGTAAGGGGGCCAATGTCAGAAATCGCCCATATCGCTGCTGCCATTTTCAAGCGCGCCGGCAAGGCGCCGCGCTTCATCGTTGCCATTGCCGGTCCGCCCGGCGCCGGCAAGTCGACATTGTCGGCAGGCTTGCACGACCTGCTGCCGGAAGGCACGGCGGAAGTCGTGCCGATGGATGGCTTCCATTACGATGACGTCGTGCTCGATCGACGCGGCCTTCGCGCGCGAAAAGGTGCTCCGGAAACCTTTGATTTTGCCGGCTTCGAAGCGCTGCTGAAGCGCATCCGCGCCGGCGAGCCGGATATCGCCATCCCGGTCTTCGACCGCAGCATGGAGCTGTCGCGCGCCGCCGCTGCGATTGTCGCCGCCGACACCAAATTCATCCTGGTCGAAGGCAATTATCTGCTGCTCGACGAGGAACCCTGGACGCGGCTGGCGCCGCTGTTCGACTTCTCGATCTTCGTCGATGTGCCGCGCGCCGAGCTCGAGCGCCGACTGCTGGCGCGATGGCACGAGCACGGCCGCTCCGACGAGGACGCGCGCGCCTGGATCGCCTCTAACGATATGCCGAACATCGACCGCGTGCTTGCCCGTCGGCGGCCCGCCGACCTGGTGGTCGGCGACCTGGCCTGACTTGCAAGGAACCGCCCGGCCGGAACCTTGCCAGTTTCAGGCCGTTATCCCGGACACGGCAATTGTGCCCATGAGGGAACCGTTCGATGGAAACCATGGCAAGAAAGCCTGCGCCCGCCAAGGGCAGGGCAACACGATCAAAAGCCACTCGAGTGAAAACCAGCGCCGGCCCGGCAGCAGCGGCCCGCTCCAAGGATGCGGCAAAGCCCAGCTTTGGCAAGGCGGCGCCGAAAAAGGTGATGCCTGCCGCGGCCAAAGCCGCTGCACCCAAGCCCAAAAGATCGGCAAGCAGCAGAGGATCGATCGCAGGCAGCGCAATGCGCACTGTTAAAGCAACGGCCAATGTCGCCGCCGGTGCCGTGCTTGCCACCGCCAAAGGTGCGGCGTCGCTTGCTGCTTCCGTAGTCGGCAAGGGCGGCTCAAAGCCCCGGACCAAGGCAAAATAGCCGAGCGGAATCGACGTAAGATCAGCTTCTGGCCGGAATGGTGAGGCCCCTCTGCACCGCCGGTCGGGCGAGGCCACGCTCCAGCCATGCGCCCACGCTGGGGAAATCGTCGAAACCGACGAGTTCCCGCGCCTCGTAGAAGCCGATCAGATTGCGCACCCACCCAAGCATCGAAATATCGGCGATCGTGTAATCGTCGCCCATGATCCAGCTACGGCCCTTGAGCCTCGTTTCGAGGACGCCGATCAGCCGTCGCGACTCGTCGCGATAACGTTCCAGCGGGCGCTTGTCGGCGATTTCGCGCCCAGCGAATTTGTGGAAGAATCCGACTTGGCCGAACATCGGCCCGATCGAAGCCATCTGGAAGAACACCCACTGGATCGTCTCATAACGCAGCGTCGCGTCTGCCGGGACCAGCTGGCCGGTCTTGTCGCTGAGGTAAAGCAGGATGGCACCGGATTCGAACAAGCCGATCGGCTTGCCGCCCGGGCCGTCCGGATCGATCATCGCCGGTATCTTGCCGTTCGGGTTCAAAGACAGGAATTCCGGGGTCCAGCTCTCGTTCTTGCCGATATCGACGGCATGCGGCTCGTAAGGCAGGCCAAGTTCCTCCAGCGCGATCGATATCTTCACCCCGTTCGGCGTCGGAAACGAATAAAGCTGGATGCGGTCGAGGTGGCTCGCCGGCCAGCGCCTGGCAATCGGAAACGCGGACAGATCGGTCATCGAAACTCCTGGTAGGGGACCGCGCCGAGCGGCACGGTCATGGCGGGTCGCAGAGAGTTAGGCGCGACGCCTGGCGCGATCAATATGCGCATGGAAAGTTTCGCCGGCCCCGGTGAAGGACCCGCAAGGGGTGCGGTCACACGGCCTTTACCGCCAGCACCGCATTGGTGCCGCCGAAGGCGAAGCTGTTGCTGATCGCGGTGCGCACGGTGCGTTCGCGCGCCACGTTCGGCGTGATGTCGAGATCGCAGTCGGCGTCGGCTTCCCGATAATTGGCGGTCGGCGGCACGATGCCTTCGCGGATCGCCATCACGCAGGCGATCATTTCCAGCGCGCCGGAGGCGCCGAGGCAGTGGGCGTGCATCGATTTGGTCGAGGACACCGAAAGCTTGTAGGCATGGCCGCCGAACACGCGTTTGATCGCCGCCGTCTCGATCTGATCGTTGGCCTTGGTGCCGGTGCCATGCGCGTTGAGATAGTCGACGTCCTCGGGATTGAGCCCGGCATCGACGAGGCAGAAGCGCATCGCCGCCTCAGGCCCTTCGATGGTTGGCGCGACGATATCGGAGGCGTCGGCGGAAAGGCCGACGCCGGCGATTTCGGCAAGGATGGCGGCGCCGCGCGCCATGGCATGCTCATATGTTTCCAGCACCACCATGCCGGCGCCTTCGCCGAGCACGAGCCCCTGGCGGTCGGCCGAAAACGGCCGGCAGGTGTCCGGCGATAATACCCGCAGGGCCTCCCAGCCCTTGAGGATGCCCCAGACCAGCGGCGCATCGGTGCCGCCGGCGACCATGACGTCGGCCCGGCCGAGCCTGATCTGATCGACCGCCGAGGCAATGGCGTGGTTGGATGACGAGCAGGCAGAAGTGATGCCGAACACCGGCCCGCGCAGACCAAGATTCATGCTGACATGGCCGGCTGCAGCGCCCGGCATTACTTTCGGGACGGTGAAGATGCCGGCGCGGTTCTTGCCTTCGAGCAGGATGGCGCGATAGTTCTCTTCGATCGCCTCCCAGCCGCAGACGCCGACGCCGACGACGGTGCCCATCCGGTAGGTGTTGGCGGCGTGCGGGTTCAATCCCGCCTGCTGTGCCGCCTCCCGCGCGGCGATCGTCGCCAGAAGGCTGAAGCGGTCCATCGACACGACCTGCTTGCGCTCGATGCCGTGCTCGGGAAGCGCCTTGATTTCGCAGCCGACCTTGACCTTCAGATCATGCAGCAGCGGATTGTCGATCGCGCCGATTGCCGAACGGCCGGCGCGCATTTCATTCCAGATTGCCGGTGCGTTGGTGCCGAGCCCGCATAATCCGCCGATGCCCGTGATGACGACGCGCTTGTGCATTCAGTCAGGCTTTTTTCGCGATCAGCGCGCGAACCGCCTCGACCATGTCGCCGACATTCTTCAGATTGCTCCAGGCATCGACAGTGTTCATCTCGATTTCGATGCCGTACTCTTCCTCGAGATCGAAGATGATCTCCGTCAGTTCCAGCGAATGGATGCCAAGGGCGGTCAGTTCGGTACTGGTGGTGATTTCCTCGCCGCCCGGCTCGGCATGAGCCTTGATCTTGGCGATGATATCGTTTGCCAGCTGGTCAGCCATTCGGTTTCTTCCCCAACTCTGTCGTTTCCCGACGCCAACTGATCAGCGCCCCTTTTGTCCTCGATTACGTCGTCATCGTCGCCTTTTACCCCCGCCAGGCGCCGGTGACCGTACCAAGGTGGCTCCCTCTATAGAAACCGAAACGCTGTCAAGCAACAAGCTATATATCGACAAAGCCGCCGCAGTGCTTAACGTTGGTGTCGTGGATACGATCGCATATAGCTTGACTTCAGTGCCGCCGGCCCAGCGTGTTGCCGGCGTCGCGCGGCTTGGCTGCGACTGGAACGGAGGCCGCACGCGTCTTCGGCGTCTGTACCAGGACGGTTCGGCCAAGATCCGCATGCCGGCGGTCTCGGCCGATCCGCTCGAAGCCGTCCTGATCAACACCGCCGGTGGGCTGACCGGTGGCGACCGTCTCGCCTGGGAGGTCGATGTCGGTGCCGGCGCCTCCGCAACCATGACAACGCAGGCCTGCGAGAAAATCTATCGCGCCGCATCCGATCGCGCCGAAGTGCGGGTGCAGCTGACTGTCGGGGAAGAAGGCCACATTGCCTGGCTGCCACAGGAAACCATCGTCTTCGACCGCTCGGCCTTTGCCCGCAGCCTTGACGTGGAGCTTGCCACCGGAGCCGAGGCGCTGATCCTGGAGGCCACCGTCTTCGGCCGCCTGGCCATGGGTGAACGGGCCACGCAAGGCCATTTCCACGACCGCTGGCGCGTCCGCCAGGACGGGGCGCTGGTCCATGCAGAGGAGTTCCGCATCGGGCCGGACATTGCGGCCGCCTTGAACCGTCCCGCAGCGGCCGGCGGTGCCGTCGCCGTGGCGACGCTGCTGATGGTGTCGCCACGGGCAGAGGCTTTGCTCGAGCCGGCCCGGGGCATAGTCGGCGGCCAGGGCGGCGTCAGTTTCTGGAGCGTGCGGAAATCTGGCAAGCTTCTTGCGAGGCTGTTCGCCGAGGACGGCTACCAGCTCCGCAAGCGGCTGGTGCCGCTTGTCGAATTGCTCAACGGACGGGCGGGCCTGCCCAAATTATGGTCACTCTGATTTCGATTGTGCCACTGCAGGAAAAAGCATGAATCTGACGCCGAGGGAGAAAGACAAGCTGCTGATCGCCATGGCGGCGATCGTGGCCCGCAAGCGGCTCGAACGCGGCGTCAAGCTCAATCATCCGGAAGCGATCGCGCTGATCACCGATTTCGTCGTCGAGGGTGCCCGCGACGGCCGCGCGGTCGCCGAGCTGATGGAGGCCGGCGCCCATGTCGTCACCCGGGCCCAGGTGATGGAAGGCATTGCAGAAATGATCCACGATGTGCAGGTCGAGGCGACGTTTCCAGACGGCACCAAGCTGGTGACCGTGCACGAGCCGATCAGATAACACCGCCAAGGAGAGGAAAATGCTTGAGCTGCGTCCCAACTGCGAGTGCTGCGACAAGGATCTGCCGCCCGATGCGACGGATGCGGTGATCTGCACCTTCGAATGCACCTTTTGCGCCGACTGCGCACAAAACGTGCTCGGCGGCGCCTGTCCGAATTGCGGCGGCAACTTCTCGGCCCGCCCGATCCGTCCGGCAGCGCTGCTGAAGAAATATCCGGCCTCCACCAGGCGCGTCCTCAAGGCAGAGGGCTGCGCTCCGGCCCGCAAGGCGGCGTGAGAGGTACTCGAAGATGGAAGCTACGCCGATGATCCCCGCTACGATGAAACGCTCAACGCTGTCGGCGGTCCTGCTGCTGGCGGCAGCAATGCCAGCCTATGCCCATGTCGGCGTCGGCACGGTTTGGTCCTTCACCGCCGGCCTCTCCCACCCGCTCTCCGGCCTCGATCACATGACGGCGATGATTGCCGTCGGGCTATGGGCCGCGCTCAAGGGCGACAAAGCGATCTGGGCATGGCCGCTGGCCTTCGTAAGCGTCATGCTGGCCGGCGGCGTGCTCGGCATGCTGCATGTGCCGATGCCTTTCGTCGAGCCGGCGATACTGGCGTCCGTCGTGGCACTCGGGCTGCTGGTTGCGCCCGCCGTCGATCTTCCTGTCTCGGCCGGCGTCGCCGTCATCGGCCTGTTCGCGCTGTTCCACGGCTATGCCCATGGCACCGAGGTGCCTGAGAATGTCGGCGGACTCGGCTATATGGCGGGCTTTGCCGTTGCCACGGCACTGCTCCACGCCGTCGGCATCGCCGCCGGTCTCGGCCTCGGCTGGCGCTTCCGCGGGCTTGCCCGCGCCGCTGGCGCCGCTTGTGCCGCGATTGGCGCCGGCCTCGCTTTTGGCATCATGTGAGGCCGCAATGATCCCCGGCGAAATCATCACGGCAAGCGGCGAGATCGAACTGAACAAGGGTCTGGCGACGGTCACCTTGAAGGTAGCCAACAGCGGCGACCGGCCGATCCAGGTAGGCAGCCATTATCATTTCTTCGAGACCAATGAGGGACTGAGATTCGATCGCGACAAGGCCCGCGGCATGCGCCTCGACATCGCTGCCGGCACCGCCATGCGCTTCGAGCCCGGCCAAGAGCGCGACGTTACCCTGGTGCCGTTCGGCGGCAAGCGCGAGGTCTACGGATTTCAGCAGAAGATCATGGGCGCGCTGTGAGATCGAAGGCGTTGAGCAGTTTCGGCTCAGCCGGGCGGCTTGGCCGCCGCATAGATGACGACCTTTCCCGGATCGTCGAATTCCACCGCCAGAACGTCCTCGGTTTGCACTCGCCGCGAATCGATGGCGTTGAACAGCAATGCGTTCGCTTCGATCTCCTTGCGCAGCTCGGCGATGTCGTCCCGATGTTGCCTGACCTTGTTTTCGATCGCCGGCGGCGGGCCGCCTTCGGTGCGCGCAGCATCGGTAAGAAACACGATATCGACCTTGTCGAGCTTGGATGTCTTGCGCACGGCGGCGATGTTTTCACGCGTGCGGTCGATCGCCGAACTGACCTTGCCGGCTTCCGCATTTGTCTGGGTCTCTTCCTGGCCGACCTCCGAGCCGACGATCCGGTTGACGGTCTCGGCGCTGTCGAGGCTCTGCGCGTTCAGCGCGGCGTGCGGAATGCTGGCTGCCAGAAACGCGGTCGCGGCAATCCCATGCAGCCATCTGGTGTCGGAGAAGGTGGTGATCGCCATCGCTCGTTCTCAGGGTCCTTTTCGAGGCTCGTGTCAGGGCGACAGGACCGAAACGTAACGTCCCCCGTGAAGGTTCCCTTTGTGATGCGGCGGGCTGGCCGGGCGCCGGCCCGCCGCCTCGTCTCGTCAGCTCGCTTTCTTGGTGATCAGCGTCAGCGCGCCATTGGTGCTCATGCTGGCGGCGATCACCTGCGCCGAGGTGAGCCCCTTGGCTTCGAGCGCGGATTTGACCTGCGGTGTCGCGTCGATCGAGCCGCGCAGTTTCTGCAGGTCGGCATCGCTGCGCTTGGCGATCACCTCGTTGACCTTGGCTTGAGTGTCCGCGGGCAGATCCTTGATATCGACGACGTTGATCGCCTGGATGGTGGGCGCCTGCGGCTGCGCCCCGGGCGCGGCAGGAGCAGGCGCAGCCGGCGCCGGACTGGGCTGCTGCGCAGGCTGTTGCTGGGCGCTGGCGGCGGTTGCGAGCACCAGCGTGGCGGCGGCTGCCAGAAGGGTCGTTTTGCGCATGGATGTTCCTTTCCATCGATTGGCAAATGGTCGTTTTGGGGTGGCCCGGCCACCTCAAACGCTAAATGGGATCGGAAAGTGTCGCTCAGCGGGTCATTGCGTGACCATAGGATGGCGGCAATGTGGAGCCCGGCTTCGACAAGCGGTATTTTCGGGCTGTATTTCGGGAGCAATTGCTGATGGCTAAAATCACCCGCGCCGCCTATGCGCAGATGTACGGCCCGACCGTCGGCGACAAGGTCCGGCTCGCCGACACCGAGCTGTTCATCGAGGTCGAAAGGGATCTCACTCTTTACGGCGAGGAGGTGAAGTTCGGTGGCGGCAAGGTCATCCGCGACGGCATGGGCCAGAGCCAGGTGTCGCGCGCGCAAGGCGCGGTCGACACCGTCATCACCAATGCGCTGGTCGTCGATGCCACCGCCGGTATTGTCAAGGCAGATATCGGCCTCAGGGACGGCCGTATCGCCGCGATCGGCAAGGCCGGCAATCCGGATACCCAAGGCGGCGTCACCATCGTCATCGGTCCCGGCACCGAGATAATCGCCGGCGAGGGCAAGATCCTGACCGCCGGCGGCTTCGACGCGCATATCCACTTCATCTGCCCGCAGCAGATCGAGGAAGCGCTGATGTCGGGCATCACCACCATGCTCGGCGGCGGCACCGGCCCGGCGCACGGCACGCTGGCCACCACCTGCACACCTGGGCCATGGCATCTGGCGCGCATGATCCAGTCTTTCGACGCCTTCCCGATGAATATCGGCCTGTCGGGCAAGGGCAACGCGTCGCTGCCCGCCGCGCTCGAGGAGATGGTGCTTGCCGGCGCCTGCTCGCTGAAGTTGCACGAGGACTGGGGCACGACGCCGGCTGCAATCGACTGCTGCCTGTCGGTTGCCGACGATTACGACGTGCAGGTAATGATCCACACCGACACGCTGAACGAGTCCGGCTTCGTCGAAAACACGGTCGCGGCGATCAAGGGCCGCACCATCCATGCCTTCCACACCGAAGGCGCCGGCGGCGGCCACGCGCCTGATATCATCAAGGTCTGCGGCCTGCCTAACGTCATTCCGTCCTCGACCAACCCGACACGCCCCTACACGATCAACACGCTGGCCGAACACCTCGACATGCTGATGGTCTGTCACCATCTGTCGCCGTCGATCCCCGAAGATATCGCCTTTGCCGAGAGCCGCATCCGCAAGGAAACCATCGCCGCCGAAGACATTCTGCACGACATCGGCGCCTTCTCGATCATCTCGTCGGACAGCCAGGCCATGGGCCGTGTCGGCGAAGTGGCGATCCGCTGCTGGCAGACCGCCGACAAGATGAAGCGGCAGCGCGGTTCGCTGCCGCAGGAGACCGGCGACAACGACAATTTCCGCGTCCGCCGCTACATCGCCAAATACACCATCAATCCGGCCATCGCGCATGGCCTGTCGAAGGACATCGGCTCGGTGGCGGTGGGAAAACGCGCCGACCTCGTGCTGTGGAATCCGGCCTTTTTCGGCGTCAAGCCGGACATGGTGCTGATCGGCGGCATGATCGCCGCCGCCCCGATGGGCGATCCCAACGCCTCGATCCCGACGCCGCAGCCGATGCATTACCGGCCGATGTTCGGGGCCTACGGCAAGGCGATGACCAATTCGTCGGTGACCTTCGTTTCGAAGGCCGCGCTCGACGCCGGCCTGCGCGGCAGGCTCGGCGTCGACAAGCAGATGGTCGCGGTCGAAAACACCCGCGGCGGCATCGGCAAGCATTCGATGGTGCTCAATGACGCCACGCCGCATGTCGAGGTCGACCCCGAAACCTATGAGGTCCGCGCCGACGGCGAACTCTTGACCTGCGAGCCAGCAACCGTGCTACCGATGGCGCAAAGGTACTTTTTGTTTTGAGGTGATGCGTGTTCTGGCGCACAAGCTCCCCGCTGGACGCCGACGACGAGGAGTGGCAGCTCGATTGCTGGGGTTGGCTGCTCAGGCATTTCGGCGGGGCAGCCGCGCTGCGCAAACGTTCGCTGATCTTGCCAACACGAACATTTTTCACCCCCTCTGAAGAACAGGGGCACGCCGCTGCATCGCACTATTTCGGGCAGGTGGCGGCATATTTTGGCATCGATGCGGCCCGCTTCAATCTCGTGCCACAGGAAGATTCAATCGACCCGGTTTTGGGACCGCTTCAGGTCCTTCAGGACGCGCCGCGGGAGCCTGCCGGGACCTTCTCCGTGTCCCGGGGCGGTGCCATGACAATCACCTACAATCCGGCGATCGTTCCCAAGTCCATGAAGCTCATTGCGACGTTCGCGCATGAGATTTGTCATCCATTGCTGTTCTCGGTGCCTGAAGAACCGCCGGGCGGCACCGAGATGGAGGAGTTCGCAACCGATCTCGCGGTCACCTTCTTCGGCTTTGGTATCTTCAATTCCAACACTGCGGCGAGTTTCACTCAGTACCGCGACACCGCCACCGGCACGCAAGGCTGGTCCTTCGAGCGACAAGGCTATCTGTCGCCAGCGGAACGCGCCTTTGCGCTGGCGCTGTTCATCCAGGCGCGCGGTCAGGGAATACAGGACGCGCGCGAGTATCTGGATTCCGGGCCGTTGGCCTATTTTCGCAAGGCAACGAAGTATCTGGCGCAGACGCCATCCATTTCATCCGATCTGCTTGCGGCGCACCAATAGCCAAGGTCTCAACGGACTCAACATTCGAACGGCAGGTCAGCGCAGCAGAAACCGGTTTTCACTTTTCAGATCACAATCTAGAACGCCAAATGTAGAACATGCCGCGCCAGGCCTATGGACCAGCAACTCCCCTACGCCCACGACATTTTCCCGCATATCCGCATCGTCCTGGGCATGGTGATCGGCCTCGGCGTCACACGGCTGCTGTCGGGGCTCGCCCGCATCGTCCAGCATCCCGGCCAGTACCGGCTCTATCCCGTTCACCTCGCCTGGGTTGCGTCGGTGCTTTTGATGCTGGTGCATTTCTGGTGGTGGGAGTTCGGTCTGTTCCAGATCGAGAATTGGACCTTCGGCAAATACCTGTTCATCATCTTCTACGCCGTCACGCTGTTCCTGCTCTGCGCGCTGCTGTTTCCGGATTCGATGCTGGACTACACCAGCTATGAGGATTTCTTTTATTCGCGCCGGGCCTGGTTCTTCGGCCTGCTGGCGGCGACCTATCTGCTCGACGTGATCGATACGCTGCTGAAAGGGCCGGAGCATTTCGCCCATTTTGGCGTCGAATATCTGATCCGCACGCCGGTTTTCGTCGCGCTTTGCGTCATTGCGATCCTGCTGCGCGACCGCCGCTTTCACATCGCCTTTGTCGCCGGCGCGCTCGTCTATCAGATATCGTTCATCCTGCGGCTCTTCGACACGATCGTCTGAGCCCCATTGGGGCGGCGGACGCGATAGGCTAGGCTTTTTGGGAGAGGCAGTTTTTACATGAAGCTCGATATTCGCACCGACTTCACCAAATTCCCGCGCGCCGTCTCCGTCCTGGCCGCAGGCGAAGCCGGAACGACCACGCCATACGACAGTGCGGTGCTTGCCCATGACGAGCGGCATCTGCGCCGTCGCGCCATCGAAACGGCCCGTAGCGACAAAGTGCTGGTCGACCTGCCCGAACCGGTGACCTTGAACCATGGTGACCGGCTGGTGCTGGAGGATGGCCGCCACATCGAGATCATCGCGGCCGAGGAGCCGCTCTACGATATCCGTGCCGGCGGCCCTGTCCATCTGGCCGAACTTGCCTGGCATATCGGCAACCGTCATCTCGCGGCAAGCATCGAGGCTGGCCGAATCCTCATTCTGCGCAACCATGTCATCAAGGCGATGCTGGAAGGGCTGGGCGCCACGGTGAGCGACGTCTCCGAGCCATTCAAGCCGGTGCGCGGCGCTTATTCCGGCCATGGCCATTCTCACGCCGAGGCGCATGCGCACAGCCATGCCGAAGCGCACTCCCATACCCATAGCGAATCGCATTCCCATAGCCATTCGCACGACCATGACCATGACTGACCAGCCTTCCGACGTTGCCCAGCCTTCCAATATTGCTTTGTTGCGGCTGATGGCGTGGCTGTCGCCTTCCTTCCCGGTCGGCGGCTTTTCCTACAGCCATGGTCTCGAGCAAGCCGTGCATGCCGGGCTGGTTGCCGACAGCAAAGAGCTCGCCGCGTGGCTGGAAACGCTGGTCGAGATGGGTTCGGGCTGGAATGATGCGGTGCTGTTTGCCGAAAGCTGGCGCAGGGCGCGCGAAACCGGCGATCTCGATGAAATCGTCGCCCTTGCAGAAGCTCTGGCAGGCTCGCGCGAGCGCCATGCCGAGACCATGCTGCAGGGCGCTGCTTTCCTGAAGGCGGCCATCGCCTGGCCGTGCCAGGTGCTGGATCGCCTGCCGGCCGAATGTGCCTATTGCGTTGCCGTCGGCGCCGTTGCCGGCGATCACGGCATTGCGCTGCGGGACGCCCTGGCGGCCTTTCTGCAGGCCTTCTTCTCCAATCTCGTCCAGGCTGCGATCCGGCTTGGCATCGCTGGCCAGAGTGCCGCGATGACGCTACTGGCCGCCTTCGAACCGCTTGCCCTGGCCACGGCCGACCGCGCTGCCGGCTCGACCCTCGATGATCTCGGCGGCTGCGCTTTCATCTCCGACGTCACGGCGATGAAGCACGAGGCCCAGTATTCGCGGCTGTTCCGCTCATGATCGTCCTTGCTTTCGCCCTCTCGCTCGTCCTGCTGTTGATCACGGCACTGCATGTCTATTGGGGCATTGGCGGCATCTGGCCGGGCAGGGACGCTGCCTCCTGCGCTCGTGCGGTCATCGGCTTTCGCGGCGTCGACGAAATGCCGGCACCCTTCGCCAGCTTCGCCGTTGCCGCCTGCCTTGGCCTTGCGACACTGTGGCCGATGGCGCTCGAAGGCGTGTTCGCCACGCCCTTTCCCAAGGCCGGGCTGGCCGCCACGGCGCTGCTCATCGCGCTGGTTTTCCTGGCGCGCGGCATTGCCGGCTTCACGCCTTGGTGGCGCCGGCTGACGCCCGAGCAGCCTTTCGTGCGGCTCGATCTGCGTTATTATTCGCCGCTGTGCCTGCTGATCGGGCTTGGCTTTGCCATTCTTGCCCTCACGGAGTTCCCCGCATGATATCACCCAACGGTCCTCTTCGCGTCGGCATCGGCGGTCCGGTCGGCTCGGGCAAGACGACGCTCACCGAAAAGCTTTGCAAGGCGCTGCGTGACGAGTTCTCGATCGCCGTCGTCACCAACGACATCTACACCAAGGAAGACGCCATGATGCTGGCCCGGCTGCAGGCGCTCCCTGAGGATCGCATCGTCGGCGTCGAGACCGGCGGCTGCCCGCACACCGCCATTCGCGAGGACGCCTCGATCAATCTGCAGGCGATCGCCGAGATGACCAAAAAATTCCCGGATCTCGACATCGTCTTCATCGAATCGGGCGGCGACAACCTCGCCGCCACTTTCTCGCCGGACCTTGCCGACCTGACGCTCTATGTCATCTCGGTTTGCCAGGGCGAGGAGATTCCGCGCAAGGGCGGACCGGCGATCACCCGGTCCGATTTCCTGGTCATCAACAAGAGCGACCTTGCGCCCTATGTGAACGTCAATCTCGACATCATGGAGAGCGATGCTGCCCGCATGCGCGGCAAGCGGCCGTTCGGCTTCACCGACCTGTCGCGCGGCAAGGGGCTGCAGGAGGTGATCGATTTCATCGTCGAGCATGGCGGGCTGAGGGTCGGCGCGGCCACCAGCACGGCGGCATAACGGCGCTCGCCTGCACCAAACGAAACCGGGTTGCGCGTGTTCCAGCCGCGCGGCATCCTTGCTTTTTTCACGGAGGTTTACGATGAGCATCACTCGCCTGCAGAAGGAAGTGCTGACCAACCTGGCGTTCTATGAGGAGCGCGTCGATCTGGCTTGCGCCTTCCGCTGGACGGCGCGGCTTAACATGCATGAGGCGGTGGCCAATCATTTTTCGCTGGCGGTCAACGACGATGGCTCGCAATTCCTGATGAACCCTAACCAGGTGCATTTCTCGCGCATCAAGGCGAGCGATCTGCTTCTGATCGACGCCAATGATCCCGACACGCTGGTCGGCCCGAATGCGCCTGACCCGACGGCGTGGGGCCTGCATGGTGCCATCCATCGCAACGTGCGTCATGCGCGCTGCGTCATGCATGTTCACTCGATCCACGCCACCGTGCTTGCCTCGCTCGCCGACTCGACGCTGCCGCCGGTCGACCAGAACTCGGCGATCTTCTTCAACCGCCATGTCGTCGACGCTCATTATGGCGGGCTGGCCTTCGAGGAAGAGGGCGAGCGCTGCTCCCAGCTTCTTGTCGACCCGAAGGTCAAGGTGATGGTGATGGGCAACCATGGCGTGCTGGTCATCGGCGACAGCGTCGCCGACACCTTCAACCGCATGTTCTATTTCGAGCGCGCCGCCGAAACCTATATCAAGGCGCTGTGGACCGGCCGGCCGCTGCGGGTACTGTCGGATGAGATCGCGGAGAAAGCGGCAAGGGAACAGGAAGACTATCCCGGCCAGGCCGAGCGCCACCTTTCCGAACTGAAGGCGATCCTCGACGAGCAGGAGCCTGCCTACCGGAGTTGAGCGGTCCCGCCGGGCCTGGCTTAAAGCCCGAGTTCGGCCCGCAATTCGCCGGCACTGTTGATGACAATCGCCCCCGGCGGCCCCTCCATGGGCACCTCTGGCCAGAAGATCGTCTTCATTCCCGCTGCCAGGCCCGCCGTGGCGCCGGTCACGCTGTCGTCGACCGCCACGGCCTTGGCGGGATCGACGTCGGCCAACCAGGCGGCGCGCAGGAAAGGTTCGGCATGCGGCTTGCCTTCGCGCACGTCGTTGCGGCTGATGGTCTTCATGCCGGGATAGAAAAGGCCGACGGCGCGCAGATTGGCGTCGACGATCAGCCGGTCGGAATTTGATACCACCGCCTGTGCCACGCCAAGCTCCCGCAACTCGTTGAAAATCTCGATCGCGCCGGTGCGTGGCGTCAGCGTTTCGGCCATCGGCAGATAGTGATCGTATTTGCGCACGATCCAGTCGTCGAAAGGCAGGTCGAGGCCGAACTCGTCGCGCAGCATTTCGTAGACCGGCCATGCGGCGATGCCGAGCACGCGCTCATGCAGGTCGGCCGGCGGCGCGATGCCGACGCTGTGCAGCGCCGCAATCAGCGCCGCCTCGTGCAGCGGCTCGCTGTCGACCAGCGTGCCGTCCATATCCCAGAAAACCGCTTTCGGCGTCATGCAAGGCTCCATTCTCAAAAAATTCCTTAAAGCGTTTAGCGCACGAGATAAACCGCCGCGTCCCCGCTAATGCATGTCGCGCAAAGTGTGCAGCGGTTTTGCAATGACGACATGCATAAAAAGCAACCTAAAACCCGTCGCATGAGGCCGATCGAACGCAACGCGCTTTAGAACCGGGATTGGTGCGACCTCGACAGCCTTGCTGTTGCAACGAGACTGGGTCGACCTGTCACTTCGCTCCAAACACCAAGTTTCATCACTAAGCAATTGCTCTTACAATAGGCAATTGCGCGCAAGTTCATTCCCTGCGAGACTACTGCGCTCCGCCTCTTATGCTCGGCGGGGTTGGGAGGTAGGAACTTGAATTCGCGGCAGGACAGCGGCGGCAACAGGCTGGACGACGCGGCGCGTGCCGGCTGGCTCTATTATGTCGCAGGCAACACCCAGGACCAGATCGCCGCCACGCTTGGCATCTCGCGGCAGACGGCGCAGCGGCTGGTGTCGCTCGCAGTCTCCGAAGGGCTGATCAAGGTGCGCGTCGACCACCCGATCGCCAATTGCCTCGACCTTGCGGCACGGCTGAAATCGCGCTTTGCGCTTGATCTGGTCGAGGTGGTGCCGAGCGACCCTTCTTCGTCCTCCACCGTCATCGGCGTCGCCGAGGCGGCGGCGGCCGAGATCGAACGGCGGCTGCGGTCGCGGGGGGGGGGGGGGGGGTGCCGGGGGCGCCGGCGCGCCGCGCCCGCCCGGCCGCGCCCCCGCCGGGGGCGGCGGCCGCGGGCGCCCGCGCGGGGCG
>NZ_JAMYRK010000023.1:0-89939 GCF_040321335.1 Mesorhizobium sp. M0437 | reverse complement strand
ATGCCGCGCCAGGGCGACAGGGCGAGGCCTTAGACGCCTTCAAAAGACGCCCAGTAGGCCAATCAGGTTAAGCACACCCTTCATGCAAAGCCCTCCTTGTGGGAGAAGGTGGATTGGCGCGCAGCGCCAAGACGGATGAGGGGTGTTGGACGGAGTGCGGAGGGAGCCAAGCTGGAACACCCCTCATCCGACCTCGCTTCGCGAGGCCACCTTCTCCCACAAGGGGAGAAGGCAGAGCAGCGCCAATCCCTAGATGAACTGCACCTGGACGATCTCGTAGCCCCTGGCGCCTCCCGGTGCGTTGACCTCGATGGCGTCGCCGACTTCCTTGCCGATCAGGGCGCGCGCGATCGGCGAGGAGATCGAGATGCGGCCGGATTTCACGTCCGCTTCCTGGTCGCCGACGATCTGGTAGGTCTTTTTCTCCTCGGTATCCTCGTCGACCAGCACCACGGTGGCGCCGAACTTGACCTTGTCGCCGCTGAGCTTGGTGACGTCGATCACCTCGGCCCGCGCGATCAGGTCCTCGAGTTCGTTGACCCGGCCCTCATTGAGGCTCTGTGCCTCTTTTGCCGCGTGATATTCGGCATTTTCGGATAGGTCGCCATGCGAGCGCGCTTCGGAAATCGCCTCGATGATACGCGGCCGCTCCTGTTGCTGGCGCCAGCGCAGTTCTTCCTTCAATGACGCGAACCCCTCGCCTGTCATCGGGACCTTGTTCATAATGCCTGACCTTTCCTGCCGCCGCCCCCGCAATCGGGAGCGACCTTGTCGATGGTACAAAAAGAAAACGGTCCGGCAGCCTCGCTAACGGAACCGTCTCACCACAATCTTGCAAGATATAGCAATCTTCGCGGGTTTTTCACGTCCAAAAAGTCGGATTCTGAAAAATCATCCACCGATTGCGCGGCTGACCTAACGTCAAGGAGCGCATCACGTGTACCGTGATGCCAAATTCCAGTTCCGAGCAGCATATGAGCACAGCAAAAAACCGGCTGCGATCGCTCGCAGCCGGTTATGAGCAGCGTTCCGGAAGGCGGATCAGCTCCTCATGAAGTGATCGATCTGCTCCGACAGCATGCCGTATTCGCGAGACCCCTTGCCCGTGCGCTTCTCGATCTCGCGGAGCTGTTCCTGGGCGCCGGCAAGATCGCCGATCTGCAGGTGCGCCTCCCCGAGATATTCGCGCACCAGCGTGTAATTCGGGTCGATGCGCAGCGCTTCCTCGTAATAGCCGAGGCCGACGGTGACGCGGCCGGAATGGCGGTGCGAATAGCCGAGATAGTTGAGGATACGCGGGTCCTGCTTGTTGGCGGCGAGGCTGAGCACGGCGATCGCCTCGTCATAGCGTCCATCCATCGCCAGCGCGCGACCGGCATCATAGATGCTGTCGTCATCCAGCATGCCTTGCTTCGGGGAGACGCATTTCTTCTGTTTCTTGTCCCACGCCTCCCCCTTCTTGCACTGGGACTGGCCGCCGCCATTGCCGCCGCCATTGCCGCCGCCACCGCCACCTCCCCCGCCTTCACCAGCCGAAAACGCCGGAGCCGCAATCAGCGGCAGGGCGGCGATGGCCATGGCATAAATCAGCAATCGTCTGCGCATCGAATTCTCCTTTGAACCTGACAATGCAACACTAACGCCGGGCCAACGCCGTTTCGTCCCGGAAAACGTCATCCTATCTCAAAACCGCGATCTCTCCCAGCAAGGCCATCTTATCCCGGGAAGAGAGGGCATCGGAAATCATGCTTCACGATCAACGCCGCCGCGCAAGATAATGTGACGAGCGCTGCAAATCCGCTATCATCGGGCCGACCGAGCACGAAGCAGGGAGACGGCCGGTGCAGCAACGCGTTGAACGAGACTGGGAGCTTTCGATCGGTCCCGACACCGTGCGCCTGTTCATCCTGAAGGCGAAGGCGCTCAGCGCCGCCGTCAACGAAGACTATGCCGATGGCGCCGAGCACGAGGTAGAGCTCGACGGCAACGCGCACGACAACCACCATCATGACGGCCTTGCCGAGGAAAGCTCCGAAGATCTCACCGAAGAAGAACTGCGCGAGCTAATCGACGATCTCAATGTCGACGAAGCGGCCGAACTGATTGCGTTGGCCTGGGTCGGCCGCGGCGACTATGACGCGACGGAATGGGCGGACGCGCTGTCCGCCGCCCGCGAGCGCGCCAACAAGCGCACGGCAAAATATCTGCTCGGCATGCCGCTGCTGGCGGACTGGCTCGAGGAAGGCTTGGAAGCGATCGGCGCGTGACGGCGCGGTTACCGATTGTGATCGGCCGCCCCCCTCGGTCAAGGCAACTTCCCTGCATTCTGGCCGTTGCGACGTAATGGCGGCGTTTGGCTTTTTCAGATTGGGCAGATTGCTGCTGGCCGTTGCGGCTACGCCGCTGGCGGGACCCGTTTTAGCCAAGGCACCCGACCTACCGCAAACTGCACCGGTTCCGCAGCTCAACCAGCAAGTCACTCCGCCGCCACCAACCGAGATCCCGGTCCCCGAACCGCGCCCGGAGGATGCTCCGGAGCCGCCGACGATTGCACCGCAGCCGCCCGAAAAGCCGGCGCGGGCTGAGCCGCCGGCAAGCCCACCAGGCGCGCCACCAAACCCGGCCGAGGCAGACGAGAAGGCGGAGCAAAAAATCCTTCCTGATCCTCGATCGGCCGCCATTGCCGGGAAAGAAATGCCGGCCGAGGAATTGGCCTGCCGCAGGCGGCTGAAGTCGATGGGCGTCGATTTCGAGGAGCGCAAGCCAGAGCATGATACGGCAGTCGGTTGCTCGATCCCCTACCCGATCGCGCTGAAGACGCTCGGCAAATCCATCGCCATCGGCCCGGAGCCCGAGCTCAATTGCCAGATGGCGGAAGCGGCCGCACGCTTTGCTGCTTCGGTCATCCAGCCTGCCGCAAAGGCTGAGTTCGGCGCGGATATTAAATCGATCGGCCAGGCCTCCGCCTTTGTCTGCCGGTCGCGCAATGGCGGCGGCAAATTGTCGGAGCACGCCTTCGGCAACGCGCTCGATATCGCCAGCTTCACGCTTTCGGACGGGAAGGAGATCGATGTCGGCCCCGCGCCGCCGGAAAAGGACGCGAAATTCCTGAACGCAGTGCGCAAGGCAGCCTGCGGACCGTTCAAGACCGTGCTTGGCCCCGGCAGCGATGCCGATCATTCGCTGCATCTCCACTTCGACCTCGAACCGCGCCGCAATGGCGGCACGTTTTGCCAATGACCTGCCTATGGGGGCGCCGCAATTTGGCCGCAGGCGTGAACGGCGCCGCTGATTTTTCCTTTACTCTTCAGGTTTAGAGTCTGTGCCATCTGGGGACAGGAACCCTTCCGATGGCCGGGCTATTTCGCGCTGCGCTTGCCGCTGCGCGGCACACAGGACGCGCGCGCATAGCCGGCAGGCTTGCCGCCCTACTTGCCGTGGCGGCGGTCTCGGCCTGCAATACCGGCAGCGTGCTGTCGCTGCAGCCGGCCGTCGATGTCGGCAGCCAGACCGCTGCCGTCCCGCCCAATTCCGACCCGCAATATTCCGGCGCGCAAGATTCCGGGCCGCAATATTCGGGTATGCAGCGCCTCGTCCCGTCCAACCCCTATATGACCGCCGCCTATCCGCGCCTGGACAACCCGATGTCGCCGGCCGAACAGATGCCGGCCACCGAGATCGATTGCCGCAAGGAACTGAAACGCCTCGGTGTCGTCTACACCGACGTGGCGCCGATCCATGAAGGCCAGTGCGGCATCGATTATCCTGTCAAGGTCTCGGCCATCGGCAGCGTCGAGATGGAGCCGGCCGCGACGCTGACCTGCGACATGGCCGCCACCTTTGCCGGCTGGACCAGGAACGAACTCGTCCCGTCGGCCCGCTGGCGCTATTTCTCGGGCGTCAAGACCATCCACCAGGGCTCGAGCTATTCCTGCCGCAGGATCGCCGGCGAAGGTGTTTTGTCCGAACACGGCAAGGGCAATGCGCTCGACGTGATGAGCATCGAACTCAACAATGGCGACGACATCGGCGTCCGCAAGCCCGGCCTGTTCGCCTTCCGCACCCGCGGCTTCCTCAACAATGTGCGCGCCGACGGCTGCCAGTATTTCACCACCGTGCTCGGCCCCGGCTACAACTACGACCACCGCAACCATTTCCATTTCGACATCAAGAACCGCAAGAACGGCTATCGCGCCTGCCGCTGATTGCGGCCCCTGCCCAAGACTTGCTGCGCCGGTTAAGATGGTGCGCAGACGCTTGGGTGGTGCCTCTTGAGCCAGCGAAGCCTTCGACGACGTGCAACGACCTGGCTGGTGGCATGCTGTGCCGCCTATCTTTCGCTCGCCTATTTCGCCGCGCCTGAGTTCTGGACGCTACGGGACCGCAATTTTCGCAATCAGCAATTCGAGATGGTGACCCACACGCCGCAAGGCATTCCGGGCGATCCGATCAATGTCGGCCTGGTCGGCATGAAGAAGGAGCTTGTCCATGCTTTTGCCGTCGCCGGCTGGGATACGGCAGACGCGATCACGCTGAAGACGGCGATCGAGATCGGCGAAAGCGTGCTGTTTAACCGCCCCTATCCCGACGCGCCGGTCAGCCGGCTGCTGTTCGAAGGCCGCGCCCAGGACCTAGCCTTCGAAAAGCCGGTCGGCGACAGCGCCGATCGGCGCCACCACGTCCGCTTCTGGCAGACCGATGCGCCCGGAGACGACGGCCGGCCGCTCTGGCTTGGCTCGGCAAGCTTCGACCGGGGCGTCGGCCTCAGCCATGACACCGGCGCGATCACTCATCACATCGGCCCCGACATCGACGCCGAGCGCGACGGGCTGATGCGCGACCTCTCCGCCGCCGGCATGCTGATCTCGACCAGCGAGATACCAGGCGTCGGCGCCACGAAGACCGGGCGCAACGGCGAAGGCGATCCCTATTTCACCGACGGCAAGGCCATCGTCGGGGTCCTGCTGCAACTGCCGTAGGCGCACAATCGGCCTTCCCGTCTGACAGCCATTTCGTCCCGACGGGCTCAGGGCACGGTGATCACGATCTTGCCGAACGGTCCTGTCTCCAGACGCTCAAACGCCTGCGGCACCTCGTCGAAGCCAAACACCTTGTCGATTACCGGCTTGATGGCAAGCGTCTCGATCGCCTGGTTCATCCGTTCGAAAGCACGACGGTGACCGATCGATATGCCCTGGACGACGATCCGGTTGCGCATGAACGGCAAGATCGGAAAATTGAGCTCCATGCTGCCGAGAAGGCCGATCACCGAAAGCCGGCCGTCGGCGCCCAGCGCGTTGAGCGAGCGTCGCGCATTGTCGCCGCCGACCATTTCCAGCACGTGGCTGACGCCGGCGCCGTTTGTCAGCTCACGCGCGGCCTCGTCCCACGCCGGCCGGCTGCGATAGTTTATCCCTTGCCAGGCGCCGAGCGCCTTCGCCCGTTCGAGCTTCTCGTCGCTGCTCGAGGTGACGATGGCGCGCAGGCCGAAGGCGGCGGCAAATTGCAGCGCAAACAGCGACACGCCGCCGGTGCCCTGGATGAGAACGGTTTCGCCCGGGATCGGCTTGGCCGCCTCGACCAGCGCGAACCACGCCGTCAGCGCCGCAATCGGCAGCGTCGATGCCTCGACGTCGCTGAGCGACGGCGGCGCCGCCACGGCGGCATCCTCATGAAAAAGCACATGCTCGGACAGCATGCCGGGCAGTGACGAACCAAGCGTATGCTTGTGCAGCACCGGCGGGGCGTCGCCGTCCGGCCAGTCGGCGATCACCTGGCCGAGCACGCGCTGCCCAATGCCGAAGCGGCTGACTTCGCTGCCTATGGCGACTACTTCGCCTACCGCGTCCGATGTCGGCACGAACGGAAAGCTGAGGTCCGGTATCAGCACGCCATCGACGATCATCCTGTCCTTGTAATTCAGCGATACCGCAGTGACGCGTACCAGAAGATCATGCGGCCCGGCTTGGGGCAGCTTTCCATCAGCCGGCTTCAACCTGGACAGGCCGAAACCGTTCATCTGCCAGGATCTGTTTTCGGTGCTCATTTGGTTCGCGCTCCGTGGTTGATGATTGCGCGAGACATTTACGCCGTTTCACTATGGAGAAAAGTGCTTCCATGTGGCATGTTCTGCAACAGATTAAGGAGCAAAACTCTACAATAGGGGCGCTTCATTGGAATCAGCCAATTTGCAAGGCATCGTCGCATTCGTTCACGCGGTGGAGGCCGGCAGCTTCACCGGCGCCGGCGCGCGGCTGCATGTCACCAAATCGGCGGTCGGCAAGTCGATCGCGCAGCTGGAACAGCGATTGGGCGTTCGCCTGCTCAACCGCACCACCCGCAGCCTCAGCCCGACCAGCGAGGGCCTGAGCTATTACGAAGCCTGCGTCAGGGCATTGGCCGAGATCGATGCCGCCCAGTCGCTGCTCGCTTCCCGCAAGCAGGTGCCTTCCGGGCGGCTGCGCGTCGACCTGCCTTTGGCCTTCGGCCGGCGGTGCGTCGCCCCGGTTCTGTTCGACATTTCCAAAAGATATCCGGATCTGACGATGGAAATCTCCTTCAACGACCGGCGCGTCGACCTGATCGAGGAAGGCATCGACCTGACGGTGCGTATGGGCGACCTCGACGACAGCTTGTCGCTCGCCGCGCGCCGCATCTATGCCCAGCGGTCGGGCGTCTGCGCCGCCCCCGCCTATCTCGACGCCCATGGCAGGCCGCAATCGATCGAGGACCTGGCCAGGCACAGCCTCATCGGCTACGGCCGCGACGGCACGGTCCATCCCTGGACCGTCAGGCATGCCGACGGCCGTCTCGAAAAATTCGCGCCCAAGGCGCGGCTGGTGCTCGGTCACGGTGAACCGATGCTCGATGCGGTACTGGCCGGCTGCGGCATCGTCTATCTGCCGACATGGCTGACGGCCGACAGCATCAGGCGCGGCGAGCTCGAAATGGTTCTGTCGGACAGTCTTGTCGAAAACACCGTGGTGCATGCCATCTGGCCGGTAACACGCAATCTCGCGCCAAAGGTGCGCGTCGTCGTCGACGCCCTGATCGAGCATTTTGCCGCGCCGCCCTGGGATGTGGCAGGAGTGCCGCCTGATTGCCCGGCTCGCTAAATTTAAAAAGCGCGACCGTCCTATTTTCGAAAACAGCGCGGCAATGCTATGGACCCGGCATGCTTTATGCTGAAATTGCCATCGTGGTCGTCCTCATCTGCATTAACGGCCTTCTGTCGATGTCCGAGCTCGCCATCGTCTCGTCGCGGCCGGCGCGCCTCAAGACGATGATCGACCGCAACGTCAAGGGCGCCGGCCGGGCCCTGGCGCTCGGCGCCAATCCGGGAAAATTCCTGTCCTCGGTGCAGATCGGCATCACTTTGGTCGGCGTCTTGTCCGGTGCCTTTTCCGGCGCCACGCTCGGCGAGCGGCTGGCCACCTCCCTGGCGTCCGCCGGCATCCGCGAAAGCCTCGCCGATCCGCTCGGCGTCGGCATCGTCGTCGCCCTCATCACCTATGGCTCGCTGATCATCGGCGAACTGGTGCCCAAGCAGATCGCATTGCGCGACCCCGAACGGGTAGCCGTCAGGGTCGCCCCGGCAATGACCATCCTCGCCAGCGTCTCGGCGCCGCTGGTCTTCCTGCTCGATTTTTCCGGCCGCGCCCTCCTGTGGCTGCTTGGCCAGCGCGGTCAGAGCGAGGATAAGGTTACCGACGAGGAGATCAAGATGCTGGTCGCCGAAGCCGAGCACCACGGCACCATTGAATCCGACGAACGGCGGATGATCGCCGGCGTCATGCGGCTCGGCGACCGTGCCGTGCGCGCGGTGATGACGCCGCGCACCGAAGTCGACTGGATCAATCTGCAATCCGACGAGGCGGCCATCAGGAAGCTGCTGATGGACACCCAGCATTCGCGCCTGCCGGCCGGCGACGGCGGCGTCGACGCCATGATCGGCGTCGTCCAGACCCGCGACGTGCTGGCCGCAATGCTCGGCGGCCGCGCTCTCGACCCGCGCCGGCACGTGCGGGCCGCGCCGATCGTGCACGACCAGGCCGACGCGCTGGACGTGCTTGCGACGCTGAAGGAATCCGACGTGCCGATGGCGCTGGTGCATGACGAGTACGGCCATTTCGAAGGCATCGTCACCCCGGCCGACATTCTGGAAGCGATCACCGGCGTCTTCCGTTCGGATCTCGACGCCGGCGAAGAGGAAAACGCCGTCAAGCGCGAGGACGGCTCATGGCTGCTCGCCGGCTACATGCAGGCCGACGAGATGGCGGAGGTCCTCGGCATCGACCTGCCTGAGAACCGCGATTACGAAACCGTCGCCGGCTATGTGCTGTCGCATTTGCACCATCTGCCGGCGACCGGCGAATGCGTCGACGCGCAAGGCTGGCGCTTCGAGGTCGTCGCCCCCGACGGCCGCCGCATCGACAAGCTCATCGCCACCCGCTTGCCCGGCGGCCACCGCGAGGTCGTGCGGTAAGAAGCGGCGGGGTGCTGACTGTTCGGATGCAGCTCTTGACCCCATTGCCGACCTTCTCACAAAGCGCAAGTTGCAGGCGAAATAGCGACGAGTTGGCGCCAGTGTGGGTCGACAAGCGGAAATCACATCGGCGGAAATCACATTGGAAGTGGGCTGGAGCTGTATATGGCGGGGTGCGGCATTGGATTTGTAGGAATTCGCACAGAGCGCCTCGACGACATGGTAGAGCTTTTCCGCGATGTGATCGGGGTGCCTGTTGTCCGGCAGCATGATGACCTGGTTGGTTTTGCGCTGGCAGATGGCACGGTGCTTGAGCTCTATGGACCGGGCGAAAAATTTCATGCCTTTTTCACGACCGGTCCGGTCGTCGGACTCCGCGTCGATGATTTCGAAGCAACACGCGCGGCGATGATTGCCGCCGGAGTCGATTTTATTGGCGAGATCCAACATGCCGCGGGAGTGAAGTGGCAGCATTTCTATTGCCCAGATGGTACAATCGCAGAGATAATCGGCCCAGCAGTCGTGCACGCTGGTTCCGCTTCTTGAGATCTGAGAGGTTATCCCCAGGTGGGCGTCGTGCTCGAACTGGGAATACCGATTCTGAGGGTTGCAGAGACCGATCGCGGTACCCTGCACGATGGCTTGCGGCCGCGGCGACTTGTGTTCGGGACAGCGTTCCTGACCCGTTATTTCGCCCGGAGCATGCTACCAGTCGGCTGCCGGTGCGGGTATTATCGGCGCCCTGTACGTCACTATGGTGGAAAAATGGATCTGCAAGCCTTCAGGGATTCGATTGCAAAACCACAGCCGCCAGCCGGCTTGAGCCCTGCCCTGCAGGCGCTGTGGTGGGATGCAAAGGGCGATTGGGCTAAGGCGCACGAATGCGCGCAGCAGCGCGACGATACGGCGGGCATGCACGTGCATGCCTATCTCCACCGCAAGGAAGGCGACCAGTCGAATGCGGAATATTGGTATCGCCGCAGCAACGCGGCGCCGTCGACCTTAACGCTTGACGAGGAATGGCAAGAGTTGGCACGTACACTTTTGCAGCAAAGCTGACGCTTGCTCAGTCATCGTAAAATAGCCGGTCCTGCATTCACTCTCCGGGGTTTCAGCTGGCGCCCTGTGGCTTGTCCCTGCCGTTCCATTCCGCATTGCGCGCCTGCGCCTCTTCGGCGATCAGCTTGAACTCCCGCATCTTCGCAGCTTCGATGGCGAATGCGCGGCTTGGCAGGACGCCAGGGTCCTCCTGACTGTTCTGAAACTGAAAACGGGCCTCCAGTTCGGCCCATATTCGCTCGGGTGCCGTATCCTTGCTGGCAAGCAGCGCAACGACCAGCGCCAGAGTCTCGCGCTGGGCGTTCAGCCGCCCTTCGATCTCTTCATTCGGCAATTCGGACATGCGGGTCGCTTCCGGTTTCTGGCTCACCGGCAAAATCGCACCCTTGTTCCGGAATTCGGGGCTGGCGCGGTCCGGCTGGGCAGCAGATGCTCGCAATCGCAATCGAGATGACCTCTCCTCCTCGATCCTGTTGACTCGGCCGATGGCACTTCTCGCGCCGCTTGCGTCCAGCCTCTTCGAATGCAGCATGCGGACAAATCTTGAGAGCCTGAAGCGAATTGTCGAGATCGCAGCAGGTGATGCTTTGTTGCAGACTGACCCCGCAGCCGACGCTCGGCGGTCTGCCCGCAACGATCAAAGCCTGTCATCGAGAACGACCATAGGCTGCTGCGAGCACCGGAACAGCTGAGAAGCCTTGGCGTTGTTGGCATCCGGGATCTCGAGCGGACGCTATGAAACCTTCTGATTTTTAACCCGTTATCGCCGGATGCCCGAGGCTAAATTTAAGCTGAAATCGGTTGACGGCGCCCGAACGCGCGATTCCGAGAAGTCGCGCCGCGAGAAACAATCGACTGTCGAAGTCGCGTCAGAGGTCGTCGGCCAGCCCGCGCCGCCGCCGGACGTCACCGAACCCGATCCTGAGCTGACACCTGAAGAGGCCGAGCGGGCGCGCAAGAGATACCTGCTTAAGCGCTTCTGGATCAGCGCGCGCGGTTACTGGGGCGGCAGCGGCGACAGGGTCGCCTGGCCGTTGACGATCGGGCTGCTGGTCCTGATCGTCGCCAATGTCGGCTTCCAGTATGGGATCAATGTCTGGAATCGCGCAATTTTCGACGCCATTGAGCAACGCAATGCCCACACCGTATATTGGCTGAGCGCCGTATTCCTGCCACTCGTGATCGGAAGCGCCAGCCTTGTGGTGGCACAGGTCTTCTTTCGCATGAGGATACAGCGCCGCTGGCGGTCCTGGCTCACCACCGCGGTCATCGCGCGCTGGCTCGCAAGCGGCCGCTACTATCAGCTGAACCTCGTCGGCGGCGATCATAGCAACCCCGAAGCCCGCATCGCCGAGGATTTGCGGATCGCCACCGAATCGCCCGTCGATTTCATCGCCGGTGTCATCGTCGCATTTCTGTCGGCCTCGACCTTCATCGTGGTGCTCTGGACGATCGGCGGCGCCCTGACCCTGACGATTGCAGGTTCGACCGTCACCATTCCCGGCTTCCTGGTCATCACCGCAGTGCTCTATTCCGCGATCACGTCCACTTCGATGGCGGTCATTGGCCGTCATTTCGTCCACCTCTCCGAGGAAAAAAATCAGGCGGAAGCCGAGTTCCGCTACACGCTGACGCGCGTGCGGGAAAACGGCGAGAGCATCGCATTGCTCGGCGGCGAGGAGGAGGAGCGCAGCGGCATGGACAAGACATTTGCCCATGTGCTCAGGCAATGGGCGCTCCTTGCAGGCCAGCACATGCGCACGGCACTGGTGTCTCAGGGGTCGAGCCTGTTTGCGCCTGTCGTGCCGGTCTTGCTTTGCGCTCCAAAGTTCCTCGAAGGCAGCATGACACTTGGACAGGTCATGCAGGCTGCCTCGGCCTTTGCCATCGTGCAGGGCGCGTTCGGATGGCTGGTCGACAACTATCCCCGTCTCGCCGATTGGAACGCCTGTGCACGACGCATCGCCTCGCTGATGATGTCGCTCGACGGGCTCGAGCGGGCGGAACAGAGCAACACGCTGGGACGCATAAAGCGCGGCGAGACCGGCGGCGATGCGATGCTCAGCCTGAACAATCTCTCCGTGTCGCTCGACGACGGCACCGCCGTGGTCAAGGAAACCGAGGTCGTGATCGAACCAGGCGAGCGGGTGCTCGTCGCCGGCGAATCCGGCTCGGGCAAGAGTACGCTGGTGCGGGCCGTCGCGGGTCTGTGGCCATGGGGTAGCGGCAGCGTCAACATCCGCGCCGACAGACGGTTGTTCATGTTGCCGCAACGGCCCTACATCCCGACCGGGACGCTTCGCCGCGCTGTCGCCTATCCAGGCGCCGCCGACAACTGGACGCTGGATAAGATCAAGGCTGCCCTCGACAAGGTGGGACTCGACTACCTCAACGACCGGATCGAGGAAGACGCGCCATGGGACCAGACCTTGTCGGGTGGCGAAAAGCAGCGCCTTGCCTTCGCGCGTCTTCTGCTGCACCGCCCCGATATCATCGTGCTGGACGAGGCAACGTCGGCACTCGATGAGAAGAGCCAGGACAAGATGATGGAGATGATTATTCGCGAATTGCCGAAGGTCACCATCATAAGCGTAGCGCACCGCGCCGAGCTGGAGGCCTTCCACAGCCGCAAGATCACATTGGAGCGGCACAAGGGCGGCGCAAAACTTGTCAGCGATATCGAACTCGTCCCGCGCAAGGACAGACGGAACTTGCTCATGCGCCTTCTGAGGCAACGGCGCGCCAACGGCAAGCCAGCGCGACCTTGAGCAAAGCGGCGCTGCCCTACGCAAAGAGTGAGGCCGCCAGTCGGAGCAGGCGGACCATCGCCGGTTCGAGTCACTGCCCGCATCTGGTCCTGAAAGCAGCAGTCGTGGTACCTTGATTCCGGGCAGCTGCTGCTGTCGGAACGTCGATGGCACGAGCGCATTTCCACGTCCGGTGCAACGCCGATGCAACCCGGGTTGATTTCAAAAGCCCAGATTGATTTCGAAAGCAAAGGGACCAGCAATGACAATCGCAAAGAACACGATCTGCCTTTGGTACGACAAGGACGCCGAGGCTGCGGCCCGCTTCTATTCCGAGATTTTTCCCGACAGTTCGGTGAAATCCGTCCACCGCGCTCCCAGCGACTACCCGTCCGGCAAGGCAGGCGACGTGCTGACGGTCGAGTTCACGGTCGTCGGCATCCCCTGTCTCGGCCTCAATGGCGGGCCCGCGTTTAAGCACAACGAAGCCTTCTCCTTCCAGATCGCCACCGACGATCAGCAGGAGACCGACCGCTATTGGAACGCCATCGTCGGCAATGGCGGCCAGGAAAGTGCCTGCGGCTGGTGCAAGGACAAATGGGGCATCTCCTGGCAAATCACGCCGCGCGTGCTGACCGAAGCGATGGCCGCCGGCGGCGATGAAGCAAAGCGCGCATTCGAGGCGATGATGGAGATGAAGAAAATCGACGTTGCAGCGATCGAGGCGGCGCGGCGCGGCTGACAGTTTCGGGGGTGGCCCGACGCGAAAAGGTCAGGGCAGAGCGGCCGGAAATGCTGCCGGCCCATCATCTCCAGGCAGGCGTGCGATGGTGCTGAACTGCGCTGCGTTTTATGACGCCGAACTGCGACGGCACAACGAGGGTCTTCGGGGCTGCGGTCAAGGTGGGAACGCGCGATCGCGTGCTCGATATCGGATGCGGTTCGGGACAATCCTCTCGTGATGCTGCCCGTGTCGCGGTGGAAGGCAGCGTGCTCGGCGTGGACGTATCGGCGCAGATGCTCGAGATCGCCCGGAAGTGTAGCGCGGAAGAAGGATTGCGAAACGTCGCCTTTGAGCGTGGCGATGCGCAATTGCTGGTATTTCCGCGCGCCGGTTTCGATCTGTGCATTAGTCGGTTTGGAGTGATGTTCTTTGCCGACCCCGCGGCGGCGTTCGCCAACATCGGCCGGGCGTTGCGACCAGGGGCGCGTCTTGTATGGATGGTATGGCAGTGCGAGGGCCGCAACGAGTGGGCGACTGCCATTCAGCGGGCGATTGCGCCGGGGACCGCCATATCGGCGGGCGCCGCCACCCCGTTTTCGCTTGGCGACCCCGCCATCACCGCGGAGATCTTGCGTGCATCCGGTTTTGTTTCGGTCGACTTTGCCGAAGTGCATGAGCCGGTCTTCTACGGCCAGGACGTCGATGCGGCCTATGACGCTTTGCTTGGCCTGTAACTGGTCAAGGATCCGCTCGCCCGCGCGGGTGTGGATGTCGATGCGGCGCTGCGGCGGTTGCGCGATCTGCTCGACGCGCATTTGACGGCGGACGGTGTGCTTTTCGACTCGCGTGCCTGGATCGTCACCGCGTTTCGGGGGAGCCGATGGTGACTGCGCGATATAGACGATCCTGTTCTCTTGGCCTTCCCGTCAGTCCATTTGCGGCGTGACTTCTGAAAGCAGCCAATCCCTGAAAGCCTTGACTTTGCGCTGACGGATCGCCTCCGGCGGGTAGACGAAATAGAAGCTGGAGGGGGATTTCAGGGCGTGGCCGAAGGGGCGGACGAGCCGCCCGGCGGCAAGGTCGGCCGCAACGAGCATGGTCCGGCCGAGCACCACGCCCTCGCCTTGTGCGGCCGACTCCATGGCAAAGGTGGCAGAGTCGAAGGTAATCCCGCTCTGCGGGTCCACGCCCTCGACCCCGGCGCTAGCCAGCCAGGTCGCCCAGTCGATCGGAAAGCTGTCACGGATCAGCGTGTGGTGTTTGAGGTCCTGAGGCGTGCGGAGCGGATGTGCACCCTCAAGAAGCTTTGGGCTGCACACCGGAAACACCTCCTCGCCGGTGAGGAACTCCGACATGAGCCCCGGATAGTTTCCGCTGCCATAACGGACGGCGACATCGATGCCGTCGCCGAGGAAGTTGGTCAGCTTCCCGCTCGTCGAAACCCGCACATCGATGTCGCCATGCGCACGGTGAAAGCGGTAGAGGCGTGGCACCAGCCATCTTCCCGCGAAGCCATCGGAGGTGCTGACGTTCAATGTCGAGCTCGAATAGCGGGCTGTTGCTGCAGCGGTGGCGGTGGCCAACTGGGCGAGCGCCTCGCGCACCGCCCGCGCATAGGGCTCGCCGACGGCTGTCAGACTCACCGAACGCGTACCGCGCTCGAACAGCTGCACACCGAGCTGATCCTCAAGATTCTTGATCGCCCGGCTGATCGCACCGTGGGTGACATGAAGTTCCTCTGCCGCCTTGGAGAAACTCAACAGGCGCGCCGCCGCTTCGAAGCTCGGCAAGGTGGTGAGGGGAGGCAGCTTCCGGGGCATGGACCGAGACCTATGTGTGAGCAATGCTCACACATTGTCGCCGATAAGTCGTTTGTCGTCCAGGCCGGAACACTGCATGTTTGCTCGCGTAGTCAGTCATTCACCGCCGCTTCAAAAGGCGATTTGATGTGACTGATACTCTCGCTGACAAAAGTCGCGGGGCAACTGCTGAAACCAAAACTGCCGCCACTCTGGGAGAGCACCATGAACGCCAAACGAGTTGAAGCCATCGTCGACGTCCTGACCGGCATGGCCGGCCGCATCCTCGCCTCGAGCAGCCGGCGCCGGACCGGGCGGCAGATTGCACGCTTCTCTACCCGCCGGCTCGAAGACCTCGGATTTGCCCGCGACTGGGACGGCTCGGTCTATCGGCCGTCGGACCACCGCTAGCCTGAACGAAAGCAACAGCGGACAGGCTCTTCGCAAAAGATCGCTGTCGCAAGGAATTAATGGAGAACGGACATGGCCACCATCCACCCATTCCTCTGGTTCAACACCGACGCGGAGCAAGCCCGCGATTTCTATCTCTCGGTCTTCAAGAACAGCAAAGCGCTCCAGACCATCGAATACACCGACTGGGTGTCCGGAACCAACAAGACGGTCCCGCATGCCACCTTCGATTTCGAGCTCGAAGGACTGCACCTTACTGCGCTCAATGCCGGGCCGCAGCCGCCCTTCAACGAGCGGCTCTCGCTTTACATCGAGACCAGGGACCAGGCCGAGACCGACTACTACTATGAGGCGCTCACCGCCGGCGGCGGCAAGGCACAACCCTGCGGCTGGCTCACCGACAGATACGGCGTCTACTGGCAGGTCATCCCGGAAATCCTGCCGCGGCTCAGTGCCGATCCGGATCGCGAAAAGGCCAACCGCGTCCGGCAGGCGATGTACGGGATGCGCAAGATCATCATCGCCGACCTCGAAGCCGCCTATGCCGGCAAGGCCTGACCCTCACCGCAATCGCAACGAACGGAGAACCCTCATGACATCGCTCGTGGACAGGAAAGTCATCGTCGTCGGCGGTAGTTCCGGCATCGGTCTCGGCGTCGCGGAAGCTGCTCTCAACGGCGGAGCGAAGGTCGTGATCGTCGGACGCTCGCCCGAGAAACTGCTGGCTGCCGAACGGACGCTCAATGCGGGCCGCGTGACCAGCGTGGTCGCCGACATGACCGACGAAGCGGACGTCGCTCGCCTGTTCGACGAGGTCGGTCCCTTCGATCACCTCGTATCGACCGCCGGAACACTGCCGCCCGGCGATCCGATCGGCAGTACCGACATGGAGGCTGTGCGAGGCTTCGTCGATAACAAGCTGATTGGCGCTGTCATGCTCTCCAAGCATGCTGTGCGCACCCTGAAAGCCGGCGGCTCGATGACCTTCACCTCGGGAATAAATAAGGATCGGCCGCCGGTGCCGGGAGGCTCGGTCGTCTCCGCGATTGCCGGTTCATTCAGCTACTTCGCCCGCGCCCTGGCGCTCGAACTGGCCCCGACGCGCGTCAATGTCGTGTCGCCCGGATGGGTCGATACACCGATGTGGGACATTGTTGGAGAAGCCAAATCCAGCTTCTTTGCCGACATGGCTGCCCGGTTGCCATCGAGAAAAATTCCGACCGCTGCGGACGTCGCCGCCGCCTACCTCTACCTCATGGAAAGCGACTTCACGACCGGCGAGACGATCCGCATCGATGGCGGCCATAACCTGATCTAGCCGCCATTTGCACGCCGCCTGGATGGGCTGAGCCGGCATGACTGCTAGACCGGTGCACTGCTGCCGAAGGCGACGAACGCCGGCGGGTCATGCCGGCGTCGCGCAATCGGGGTTTACATCGGCAGCCAGGTCCCTAGTTTTAGCGTTTCGCGCCGCGCACCTAAGTGTGTGGATGATCGAGGACGGGACCGTGAGCTCTGGCCGGCCCCTCGAAACTTTCAAAGGATGGCTATCATGACACAGGCCAAGAATGGCGACACCGTGCGCATCAATTACAATGGCCGCCTGGCTGACGGCACTCAGTTCGATTCTTCCGGCAACGAACCGCTGCAATTCACGTTGGGTGAAGGACAAGTGATCGCCGGTCTCGAAACCCATGTCGAGGGTATGGAGGTGGGCGCGAAAAGCACCGTCACCATTCCCGCCCACGCCGCCTATGGCCCCCACCGCCCCGAAGCGGTCATGACCGTCGATCGCGCCCGCGTACCAGACAACATCAATGTCGATATCGGCGCTCGATTGCAGGTCAGAACCCCGGAAGGGCGCCCGATGCCGGTAACAGTCGTCGGCGTGGACGACACCAGCGTCAAGCTCGACGGCAATCATCCGTTGGCCGGACGCGATCTCGTGTTCGACGTTGAACTGGTCGAGATCGTTCAGGCGGCGTAGGGCACGGCAAAGCGCGTAACGGCCATGATTTTCGGGTGACGCATTTCGACCGGCGGTTCCGGCGGTGCGTCACCTGTTTGGAGGCAAAGACCGCGACGGCGGAAATCGTGTAGCGTGCAGCAACCCATAGAGACATTCGGCATCTGGAATGTCCAATTCAGCGTCGCGGTCTCGAGGACCTGTGGAAGACCTCGCTTGACAGCCGACTTCTCGTGACAGCAAAGTCCCGTGATGCGGGCGATTGGCTGGAATAGAATTGCGCGTGTCGGGGCAATCGTGCTGATGATTGGCACAAATGTTCCTGCGCCGGCACGTTCCGACTCGCTCCTTCTCACAAGCCCGTCCCAGCCGGCCAATGTCGGCGATGCGATGCTGGCGGCTGCCAATTATCATGATTCCGGCGACTATGATCGCGACCTTGCCGCTGTGGCGAAGCAGGCAGGCGACTGGGTCGTCAAGCGCGCAATGGAGGTGCCTCGCCCCGCACTGGTGCTCGATATCGACGAGACGGCTTTGGCCAACTGGGAAGTGATCACACGTGACAATTTCGGCCGCCCGATCGGCGGCGCCTGCGACATTGCAATCGACGGTCCCTGTGGCTGGGCCGCCTGGGATCAGCTTGCGAAGGATCCGGCCATCGACCCGGTGCTGAAGGTTTTCCGGCAGGCGCGAACGGCGAAAGTCGCGGTGTTCTTCATCACCGGACGTCCGGAGGACCAGCGTCAGGCAACCGAACAGAACCTGCAGTCGGCCGGCTATGCCGGCTACGAGCACCTTTACATGGTCCAGCCTGGGGCCAAATACGGCTCCGCCGCAGATTTCAAGGCACCCATAAGGGCCGAAATCGAAAAGGCCGGCTACACAATAATTGCCAATGTCGGTGACCAGCCATCCGACCTGTTCGGCGGGCATGCGGAGAAGCTGTTCCTGCTGCCTAATCCGTTCTACCGGGTTCGCTGACGGCCGGAACGGCACAAGCCCGGATCCTCGGCTCCTTGCCGAGCACCTACTAAGGTATCAAGACAACCTTGCCGGTCGCGCCGCGCTCGTCAAGCAGGCGATGTGCGTGGCTGGCCTGGTCGAGCGGGAAGCGGCCACCTTTGGTCACCACAAGCTGACCACCAGCGGCCAGATCCAACAGCTCCAAAAGGCCGTCACGGAGCCCGTCCGTAGACAGCAACGGCAGCAGGGCAAAACCCTTCAGCGACTGGTTGCGGCCGATCATCGCCTCCATCTCCGGGGCGCCGAGCGCGTATCTGCCGAGTGCTGCAAACACCAACTCTCCGCGAGGTGCCAGAGCCTCCAGCGCAACCGCCGTCAGCGGGCCGCCGACAATGTCGTAGATGATGTCAACGCCGGCGCCGTCTGTGGCTGCCCGGACGTGCACCGGCCAATCCGTGTTGCTGTAGTTGACGGCAGCATCGGCTCCCAGCGACAAAGCAAGGTCGAGCTTGGCCTTGCTGCCGGCTGCCGCGATGACACGGCTTGCGCCGGCGCGCTTGGCAAGCTGGACGAGCAACGAACCGACGCCGCCCGCGGCAGCGGCGACCAGCACCGATCTGCGGGCCGGCGGGCTTTGCCGCGATAGATACAATGCCGTCAGTCCTTGCACCATCAATGCCGTCGCGTTTTCGAACGAGAGCGAATCCGGCAAGGGCACGGCCAGGCTTGCGTCGATCGTCACATACTCGGCATAGCCGCCAAACGGGCGGCTCGAGGCGAACAACGGCGCGGCGACGCGCGTGCCGAGCAAGGAAGCGTCCACCCCCTGCCCAAGCGCCTCCACGATCCCGGCGGCCTCGACGCCAGGGATCATCGGCAGTTGCGGCGTCACCGCATAGCGATCCGCGCGCATCAGCACTTCGAAGAAATTCACCCCGGCAGCATGAACGCGGACCAGGACCTCGCCGGCTTGCGGCTCAGGCTTCGGCACCGTGACTATGTCGAGAACGTCGGGCCCGCCGAAGCGGCTCAGTTGAATGGCTCTCATCGCATGCACCGATAGCTGTTGGCATCGGCCGCTGTTTGCCACTATCTGCCTGGCTTCGACTACACACCAATTTGTCCGCTGCTGACCGGGAGGTGACCATGGCCAAGCCGATCAAGAGACTGCCGATGCTGCCGGCGGAGCGCGCGCTGAAAGTGATTTCGGGCCGCTGGAAGGCGGTCATCCTGTACCATCTCTTCGACGCGCCCCGGCGGCTGTCGGCGCTGCAGGCGCTGATGCCCGATATCACCCAGAAAGTGCTGATCCAGCAGCTTCGCGAAATGGAAGAGCACGGCCTCGTCCGCCGCGAGATCTTTGCCGAGATACCTTCGCGCGTCGAATATTCGGCGACGCGGCTCGGCCTCAGCCTCGAGCCGATCCTGCTGGCACTTTGCCAGTGGGGCCAGCATCACGCGGACGAGCTGAATGAGATGGACCGCCTTGCCGATTGCATCATCAGACCACGGCAAGCGCAGGACGCCCATGCCGTGTAAACAAAAGGGGCGGCGCATGCGCCGCCCCAATGGTTGGAAGAATTAATCCTTGGGAGGACTGTTCGAACCTGTGCTCAGGCCGCCTTGACTTCCTCGGCGACGGCATCGGCCTGACGCGCCGTCTTCAGCACCCTGGCCCACCATGCAATGTCGTTGACCAGCGCGGTTGCCGCCTGGTTGAGGTGCTCGAACTCGTCGAGCTTCTTGTCGCCTTGCTTGACCGCAAGGAAATCGGCCCAGGAGATGTGTACGGCGGACTTCACCGGCGCCATCTGCAACTCGACCGCATGCAGCCTCAGCTGCTCGACCGCGCGCGCGCCACCGACGCTGCCATAGCCGACGAAGCCGGCCGGCTTCTTGTTCCACTCGTTGGCGGCGTAGTCGATGGCGTTCTTCAGCACGGCCGTCGGGCCATGATTGTATTCGGCGGCGGTGAAGATGAAGCCGTCGAATCCGGCGACCTTCTTTTGCCAGCGCTGCGCCACTTCGTTCTGCGACGGCGCCCAGGCGGAGGATGCGACCTCATCGAAGAACGGCAGCGGGAAATCGCGCAGGTCGACGACTTCGACGTCGATGTCGGCGTGCGACTTGGCGATCTTGGCAATCCATTCGGCCGGGACGTCGGCAAAGCGCGCGGCGCGGGTCGAACCAATGACGATGGCAATTTTGGGTTTTGACATAGAGGGGCTCTCCTTACAGGAATACTGGTATCGTTTAGATACCTGAGCTATATGAGTAACTGGCCGCTCAATGTGCAAGGAGGCACTTTTTTGTTACCAAGGCACCCGCACCGCACCGAGGACTGCCGCGCCATCTCGGAAATCCTGCAGCGCGTCGGCGACAAATGGACGGTGCTCGTGGTCGGCAAGCTTGGCAACGGGCCGCTGCGTTTCAACGAGTTGCGCAGCGCGGTCGGCGGGATTTCGCAAAAGATGCTGACCACGACCTTGCGCGGGCTCGAGCGCGACGGCTTCGTTACACGCACCGTGTTCCCGACCATCCCGCCGCGGGTCGACTACGAATTGACCGATCTTGGCTACGAACTGCTGGTGCCGGTCGATGCGCTCGGCGAATGGGCACGCAAGAACACCGAGCGCGTCAAGGCGGCGCGCGAGAAGTTCGACGCCATGCACAGCTGAACCCTTGTGCTGCAAAGGTTTGAACCTGCCCGGGAGCCTCCGGATGAGCGCTACTGCTGTAACTGCATCTTGGTCTTCGGCAGCTTCTCGATCCGGTTCCATTTCGGGTTGGGACTGACCACCCTGCCGCCAATCGTGCAGGTCGTGGTCGTCTCCTTGCGGCAATTGCTCACCGTCGTGCCGCTGGTGTCGCATTTCGTCGCCGAGCAGATCTCGCACTTGGCCGCTTGCCCGTTGATGGTGCGGTTTTCCGACGTGCAGGTGGCACCTGGATCGCCTTTTTTGACCTCGGCAAAAGCGCTTGCGGACGACAGGCAGAGCAAGGCTGCAAAGGCACCCGCCAGGGCAGCGTTCAGCATGTGTT
This sequence comes from Mesorhizobium sp. M0437, assembly GCF_040321335.1. Classification (NCBI taxonomy): domain Bacteria; kingdom Pseudomonadati; phylum Pseudomonadota; class Alphaproteobacteria; order Hyphomicrobiales; family Phyllobacteriaceae; genus Mesorhizobium; species Mesorhizobium sp. M0437. The sequence goes on along the minus strand of NZ_JAMYRK010000023.1, from coordinate 68,743 downwards.
GACGCATTGTCTTTCCTCCCAATATCCCGTCGGTCGCGCTGCAGGCGCGCATGCGGGAAACCCGTTAGCCAAAGACCACGCGGGATCGCTGTCCGCATCCCCCGCGCGGGAGAGACGGCTGTTTAAATCCGTCTTCTGGAATCAGGCCGGGTCAGCCTTCGGCCGGAACCGCCTTCGGCTTGCCTTCGCCGTCCAGCGCCACCATGACGAAGTCGGCATGGGTGACCTTCTCCATCAGGTCGGAGAGATAGCGCTGCGCCCAGGCCTCGACCTTGAGCGTCATCGAGGTGCGGCCGACGCGTTCGACATGCGTATAGATGCACAGCGTGTCGCCGATCTTCATCGGCTTGGCGAAGGACATTTCCTTCACCGCCGCCGTCACCACGCGGCCCTTGGCGCGCTCGGCGGCGCGGATGCCGCAGGCGAGATCCATCTGCGCCATCACCCAGCCGCCAAAAATGTCGCCTGCCGCATTGGCGTCGGAAGGCATGGCCAGCGTCCTGAGCGTCAGATCGCCGATCGGCCGCCCGTCCGCGTAATGCACCATTTGGCCAATCCTCTCGAAGCCGATTGGCCCGATCCCGTATCGTCATGGCACGGACAGGTCAACGCGCCACTGGACAGGTCGCGGCCTGAAGTTCGGCTATCGGTCGACAGTGTTGAAAAGATGCTGTGCGGAGCGGGACGTAGGCATAGGCGTTGCCCTCGCGGATAACATGACCTGCCTGGAAAGCGCAGGTGCATGCCTGCGACGAGCAGGCCATCCGCCGACACCATGTCGAGCACCTTCTTGCGTGTGGCGATTTGCGGCCTCCTGGTCCACGTCGAAGCCGATTGCCCATTCCGGATGCGCAAATTGCAGCGCGGAGGCGTGGATTACGTCAGTGAAGAGCAGCAGGTGGTTGGCCCTCCGAACGGCCTCGCTGAGCCCCGGCTTGGCCGCCTACTGGACAGGTTGCCGGGGTTCGAGCGCTCGACGCAACGTCGGCGCCTCTTGCTCGATATGATCCCACAGACGGTTCGAGATCGGCCCGTGCGGCCGGTCGCGGCGGCGCGCCACCACCAACTCCTCGGTGCGGCCTGGCAGATGACGGCCGGCAACGGATTGCAGGCGTCCGTCGCGCAGCTCATCCTCGATCAGGAAGCGGGGCATGTGGCCCCACGCGAGGCCCTGCAGGATGATTTCCTTCTTCATCCCCTGGTCGGCCACCATGCATTGCGGCGCACCCTCGATCATGAAGTAGTCTTGTTGCGGTGAATGGCGGGCCGTGTCGCGCATGACACATTGGGTGAACGCGTGCATCTGATCCGGCGTGATGGGGTGCTTGATCCGCTCCGGTAGAAAGCCCGACGCCACTACTGGGACGAAGGGCACCTTGCACAGATCGATCCATTCCACCCGCGGATCGGTCTTGTCGATCCAGTGCAGGATCAAATCGGCTTCGTCATCGAAGAGGCGCTCCCACGGGCCGCCCACCGCCTCGAAGTGCAGATGCAGGCGTGTGCCCGGACACTGGGCGAAGAACCGTCCGAGCATGCCCAATGCCTGCGGACGCGGGCAAAGGTCGCCGATCACCACATGGATCTCGCTTTCTTCGCCCATTGACAGCTGAGCAGCATGAAGCCGCAAGCCCTCGAGCTCGCGCAGCAGCGATTGTGCCCTGCGATGGAACGACAGCCCTGCCTCGGTGGGGCGCACGCGATAGCCGCTGCGATCCAGGAGAACGAGGTCGAGTTGCCGCTCCAGCTTTGCAACGGCTGCGAACACAGCCGGGTGCGAGCGATGCAGCATGGCCGCCGCAGGCTGAAAGCCGCCGCAGCGGACCACCGCATCGAAGCATTGCAGGTCGTGCAAAGTGAATTCGGCCATGTCAGCTTCTATTACAGAGATAGTCCTATCTTTGTAATATCCTCAAAAGCGCGCCGCAGCTAGGCTTTGCCACATTCAACGCTCCAAGAAGGAAGGTGTATTCACCATGAATGAGCTGGATTTCGTGACCGTCGGCGATGGCACACGCATCGCCTACCGCATCGACGGCGACGCCGGGAAGCCCGTGCTGATGCTGTCGAATTCCATCGCCACGACGCTGCGGATGTGGGACATGCAGGTCGGCGAGCTGTCGAACCATTTCCGTGTTCTGCGCTATGATTTTCGCGGCCACGGAGGGTCGAGCGTTCCGGCCGGCGCTTATTCGCTCGACCGGCTTGGCCGCGACGTGATCGAGTTGCTCGACACCCTGGGCATTGAACGCGTACACTTCCTCGGTCTGTCGTTGGGCGGCTTCGTCGGGCAGTGGCTCGGCATCCACGCGCCCGAGCGGATCGAGCGCTTGATCCTGAGCAACACCTCGTCCTACCTCGGACCGGCAAAGCAGTTTGACGAGCGGATTGCCGCCGTGCTGCAGGCGCCGGATATGTCCGAAACCGCCGAGATGTTCCTGGGCAACTGGTTTCCTGCGCGTATGCTGGCGGCCAACGAGCCCGTCATCGAAGAATTTCGCGCCATGCTGCTGGCCATCGACCGGCAAGGCTTGGCTGGTCTGTTCGCGGCGGTTCGCGATGCGGACCTTCGCCGAACCGTAGCGCTGATTTCCAGGCCAACGTTGGTGATCGCCGGCCGGCACGACACTGTGACAGCCGCCAGCCATAGCGAGTTGATCGCGGCGACGGTGCCCGGCGCGAAACTGGTTGTCCTGCCCGCGGTCCACTTGTCGAATGTCGAGTACCCCACCGAGTTCATGGAGGCCGTGCTTGGTTTTCTGCGCTGAGATGGAGCACGACAGGGATGCTGAGTGAAACCCCGGTTTGAACATCCCCGCATGGACCGCAACCTATGATGCGCTAGCGCGCAGTGCAGGCTAGACTGGGCAATATCAATAGCGGATGACGGCTGACATGGAACTTGGCTTTCGCCCATTAACGCCCGATCTGTGGCCGGCGCTCGAGGACCTGTTCGGTGACAGCGCCGTCTGCAGTCGCTGTTGGTGTATGTACGGACGGATCGGCAGTTCTTATCGAAAGCGACCCGGCGAGCAAAACAAGGCAGCGTTCCGGCAGGCCGTCCAGCATGGTCCGCCTCCGGGTTTGCTCGCTTTCGACGGCGATACAGCTGTCGGCTGGTGCCAGGTGACACCGCGAGATGCCCTGCCCTGGCTCGATCGGCTGTGGCAGCTCAAGCGCGTGGATGACAAGCCGGTCTGGTCTTTGTCCTGCCTCTACGTGCGAAAAAGATACCGCAGGCGAGGCGTAACATCCCAGCTGATTGGAGAGGCTCTGGAAATCGCAAGGCGCGCAAATGTGCCTGCGCTCGAAGCCTATCCTTTCGAGGCCGACGTATCGCCGAGTGCTTCCGGCAGCGGATATGCCTCCACCTTCGCGCGCGCCGGGTTCAGGGTCGTCGCTCGCAGAACGCCGACCCGCCCGATCATGCGCTATGATTTCAAGCAGATTGCCGATCATCGCCTGTAATGCTTGGATCGCTTGCGAGGAAGCTCAGGCACTTCGAAATGAAGCCGGATCGTTTTCAACTTTTGGTCAGAGGCACAACGTGGATTGGTTCACACGACGCAAGCCGTTCTCGGGCGCTGCGAAGTCAGCTTTCCCATTCAGCATGTTGATCACCATGGCAGAGGAGGAGCTGACGCCCTTTGTCGACGACACTTACCGAACGACGTCCCGACATCTCATTTCTGATGGAGCGGTCATCTATATTCCTTATCGGTTACATTTTCTGCCAAGCGTGCGAGAGCATCACCTTGGCTTTTCATTTCCGTCGCATTGCCTGCTGACACGATCGACAGATGGCTTTTTGCGGCAGAAATCAGCCAAGGTGATCCTGTCGCTGAACGAAAGTTGGAGCATCGCCTTCGTCGTTCTGCTGTTGGGCGAATATGTCGTCGAAATCGCCGAAGACATCTACGCCGCAGTACCTGATCTGGACGCTTCAGCCTATGCCAGTTTTGTCCGACAGAACCGAGACGTAATGCGTGCAATGCGCAGCAAGGCCACAAGCTATTGGAATGCCTATTACAGGCGTGCTTATCCCAACCGGAAATCCTATCCAGCCATTGCTGTCCTCAATCAACTCGATGCGTGGGCAAGTTAGGTCTTCATCAATCTTCTTGGCGCTGAAAGTCGAAATTCAAACGAAGTTGCCAGTCGCTTTTTTCACATCGGATGCCGGAAGACCCGGCGACGCCGCGCCGCGCTCAAGTCTAGGCTAGAGCTGAATTCCGGAGCCGGCCCATCCACCATGCAGACCTATGACTTCATCATCGTTGGCTCCGGTTCGGCCGGCTCGGTCCTGGCCGAACGATTGTCGGCTTCCGGCCGCTTCTCGGTGCTGGTGCTGGAAGCCGGCGGCAGCGACCGTCGCTTCTACGTGCAGATGCCGCTCGGCTACGGCAAGACCTTCTTCGACCCGGCGGTCAACTGGAACTACAAGGCCGAGCCGGATCCCGGCCTCGCCGGCAATGCCGACCACTGGCCGCGCGGCAAGCTGCTCGGCGGCTCGAGCTCGATCAACGCCATGGTCTGGATCAGGGGCGCGCGCGAGGATTTCGACGCTTGGGCAGCGGCCGGCAATCCCGGCTGGGGCTTCGATGACCTGCTGCCCGCCTTCAAGGCGCTGGAGGATAATCAGGCCGGCGCCGACCAATGGCGCGGCGTCGGCGGGCCGCTGCATGTCACCGACTGCTCGACCTCCGTCCATCCGCTCACCAAGCGCTATCTCGCCGCCGCCAACCAGGCCGGCCTGCCGCTCAACCCGGATTTCAACGGCGCCTCGCAGGAAGGCGTCGGCGTCTACCAGATCACCACCAGGAACGGCCGCCGCATGTCGGCGGCGCGCGCCTTCCTGCGCCCGGCGATGAAGCGCAAAAACGTCCGCGTCGAGATCAACGCCCTGGCGACAAAAATCCTGTTCGAGGGCAAACGCGCCGTCGGCATCGAATATCTCCAGAATGGCGCGACGAAAACCGCCCGCGCCGGCCGCGAGATCATCCTGTCGGGCGGCTCGGTCAATTCGCCCCAATTGCTACAGCTTTCAGGCATCGGCCCGTCGGCGCTTCTTGGCGCGCTCGGCATTCCCGTCGTTTACGCCAACGAGAATGTCGGGGCAAACCTGCAGGACCATGTCGGCATCAACTACACGTTCAAGGGCAGGCTGCCGACGCTCAACCAGATCCTGCGCCCGTGGTGGGGCAAGCTGCTGGTCGGCATGCAATACGTGTTTTTGCGCTCAGGCCCGCTGTCGCTGTCGATGAACAATGCCGGCGGCTTCTTTCGCACCGATCCGGCCACGGCACGGCCCAACATGCAGCTCTATTTCCAGGCGTTTTCAACCGTCATTCCGAAGAGCGGCGAACGCCCGATCCTGACGCCCGATCCATGGCCGGGCTTTTCCATCGGGCTGTCCAATTGCCGTCCGTCGAGCCGCGGCGAAATCATGATCCGTTCCGCCAATCCGCGCGATTATCCCAAAATCGTCGCCAATGCCTTTTCGACCGAGGCGGACGTCGCTGAAATGCTGGCGGCGGTGAAATTCGTCAGGAAGATCGCCTCGATGCCGGCGATGGCGGAGATCATAGAGGAAGAGGTTTTGCCCGGTCCCTCGATCACCTCCGACGCGGATCTCATTCAGGATTTCAGGAAGCGCTCGGGCACCGTCTATCACCCGGTCTCGACCTGCCGCATGGGGCCGGACCCGGCGCGCGCCGTCGTCGATCCGCGCCTCAAGGTACACGGCATCCAGGCGTTGCGCGTCATCGACGCCTCGATCTTTCCGGACAACATAACCGGCAACACCAACGCCGCCGCGATCATGACCGGATGGAAGGGCGCCGAACTGGTTCTGGAGGATCAAAAATGAAAATCACCGACGTCAAGACCTGGGTGGTCGGCAATCCGCCGCCCGGCATCGGCGGCAAGTATTTCATCTTCGTCAAGCTCACCACCGATGGCGGCGTCGTCGGCTATGGGGAGGCCTACAACGCCACCTTCTCGGCACATGTCACGGCGAAAATGGTCGAGGACATGGCAGAGCGCTATCTCGTCGGCCGCGATCCGCACGACGTCGAAAACTTCTTCCGCCGCGCCTATTCATCCGGCTTCACCCAGCGCCCCGACGTGTCGGGCATGGGCTGTTTCTCGGCGCTCGAAATCGCCTGCTGGGACATTATCGGCAAGGAGGCCGGCAAGCCGGTCTACAAGCTGCTTGGCGGCCAGGTGCACGAAACGCTGCGTTCCTATACCTACCTCTACCCGCACAGCGGCAGCGTCCATTCGGAGGACGCCCGCGGCAAGAACGTCTACAACGACCCCGATCTGGCCGCCGCCTGCGCGCTCGAATATGTCGAGCAGGGTTTTAACGCGGTCAAGCTCGACCCAGCCGGCCCCTACACCGCCTTCGACGGCCACCAGCCGCGCCTCGTCGACATCGATCTCTCCGCCCGCATGGTCAAGGCGATCCGCGAGGCGGTCGGCACAAGAGCCGACATCCTGTTCGGTACGCACGGCCAGTTCACCGCATCGGGCGCGCTGCGCCTCGCCCGCGCCATCGAGCCCTATGATCCGCTGTGGTTCGAGGAGCCGGTGCCGCCCGACATGCCCGAGGTGATGGCGCAGGTCGCCCGCGCGACCTCGATCCCGATTGCCACCGGCGAGCGGCTAACAACCAAATTTGAGTTCGCCCGCGTCATCGAGAACCGTGCGGCGACCATTCTTCAGCCCGACCTTGGCCGCTCCGGCGGCATTCTCGAAACCAAAAAGATCGCCGCCATGGCCGAAGCCTACCACATCCAGGTCGCGCCGCACTGCTACTGCGGACCGATCGTCGGCGCCGCCAACATCCAGCTTGCGGTGACGCTGCCCAATTTCCTCATTCTGGAATCGCTGAAACAGTGGGACGGTTTTCACGCGAAGCTGCTCAAGAAGAAGATCGAATGGCTGGACGGCAACGTCATCCCGTCGAAGGAGCCAGGCCTCGGTGTCGAACTCGACGAAGCCGTCTGCGAGGCGCATCCCTGGACCGGCAAGGACCTGCATTTGCAGATGCTGCAGACGCCGTTGATGCCTTGAGCGCGCGTCAGAGCTATGCCTTCGTCGGTCTTGGCCATCTCGGCGGCCAGCTCGCCGCCAACCTGATCCACAACGGCTTTGCCGTCACCGTATTCGACCTCGACCAGGCGGCCGTCGAGCGGCTGGTCATGCTTGGTGCCGATGCCGCCAACAGCCCGGCTGATGCCGCTGGCCGCGCCGGCAATGCCATCACCTGCCTGCCCTCGCCAAAAGTCAGCGAGGCGGTGCTGGCCGGCCCCGGCGGATTGCTCGAAGGCCTGCCCGCAGGCGGCAGTTGGATCGAGATGTCGACCAATGGCCAAGACGAGATCTTGCGCCTTGCATCCCTCGCCTCGGCAAGAGGCGTCGAGACGCTCGAATGCCCGGTCACCGGCGGCGTGCATCTGGCAGCCGTCGGACAGATCACCGCGCTGGTCGGCGGCGACGCAGCGCTTTATGCGCGCCACCGCCCTGCCGTCGAGGCGATGTGCGCGCGCTCGTTCCTGATGGGTCCGGTCGGCTCGGCGGCGGTGATCAAGGTCATCACCAACATGCTGGCCTTCATCCATCTGGTCGCCGCCGGCGAAGCGCTGATGCTGGCCAAAAAGGGCGGGCTCGACCTTGCCCAGTCCTATCACGCCATCGTCGCCTCCTCCGGCAACAGCTTCGTCCATGAGACCGAAAGCCAGCTGGTGCTGAACGGCTCCTACGACATCGGCTTCACCATGGACCTGGCGTTGAAGGATCTCGGCTTCGCCCTCGGCATGGGTGAAAAATTCGGCGTTCCGCTCGAGCTTGCCTCGCGCGTCGACGCAATCTTCAGGCAAGGCAAGCAGGCCTATGGCGGCAGCGCCTGGTCGACGATGATCGTGAAACTGCTCGAGGATGCCGTCGGCACCGACCTGCGCGCACCCGGTTTCCCGGCTAAACTCGCAAGTTGATATTGGCCGGATTATCAATCGATTTCAGTCGATTGGAGAGATCGCCGGAACCAGAGCCGCAGTCAACTGAATCAAAGACTTAACAGCTTGATTCAATATCTCAGCGTCAATGCGCCGGGCAGGATCTCGAAAGTCGCTGGTATGCGACCCGGCGATTCGCCGTCTATGTCGATCAGCGCGGCGTTCTTTTGCAGATCGCCGAGCGGCTCGACAACCACTTTCTTGCCGCGCAGGATGGTGATCGCAGGATGGTTGCGGTGCCGCCCGCCATAGAGCAGGCGGATGTCCCAGATCAGCTTCAGCTTGCCGGCGGCGCGCAGGATGACGATGTCGAACTCGCCGTCGTTAAGCTCGGCGTCGGGCGCGATCATCATGCCGCCGCCGAAGAATTTGCCGTTGGCCACCGCCACCAATGCCATGCGCGCCTCAACCGGGGCACCGTCGTCGATGGTGATCGCAACCTCCTGGAACCGATAGCGGAGGAATTCCCAGACCGTGCGCCAGTAGAACAGTGCCTTGGCCGAAACCTTGCCCTTGCGCCTGTCGGCGTTGACGGCACGGTCGGTAGCGCCGGAAAGCCCGAGGCTGGCGATGTTGATGAAATGGCGGCTGGCCAGTGCGCCATGGTCGTCGACATAGCTGATGCAGCCGGCATCGACCTTGCGCGGCTTGGCCTCGGCAATCCGCTTCAGCGTCAGATCGACATTGTTCGACAGGCCGAGCCCGCGGGCAAAGTCGATGCCGGTGCCGCAAGGCAGCAGCCCGAGTTCGGCCGTCCGGCCGCTTTCCCGGAAAGCCTTCAGCAGCCCGTCGGCGACTTCGCTGGCGGTGCCGTCGCCGCCGGCCGCGATCACCAGCTCGAAGCCGATGGCGGCAAGGTCGAGCGCCAGCCGTTCGGCATCCCCCTCGGCCTGCGTTTCACGCAGCTCGAAATCACCGAAATGTCTTTTCAGCGAAGCCGCAACCTCGGGCCAATGCCGCTTGAGCCTGCCGCCGCCGGCGATCGGATTGAGAACCACCGCGACCTTCAAGCCTGCCTCCCAAAGGCCATCGAACACGCCTTCCAATCATTTGCCGGCATTGAAGCCCGCGCCGGCCTGCGGGGCAAGGGTCGATTACCCGACAATGCGGCTTCGGCATCGAGGCGGCAAATCCGGACCGGCGGCGGCAGAGATCGGAAAGTCGCTATTTTGGCAGGGTCAGTCCCCGATAATCCCGCTATCCACAGGCATGCGGCAGTTCCGCCAAACGCTTATCCGACGTACGTTAAAACCCATCTCAGGCGGCTACCGATCGCCACGCCGAAAGGCAAAGCGGAACGGCGGATTTCCTGAGGCCCGTACGGCCCTGAACGAGAACAGGCTTGCTTGTTGGAGGGATGGACGCCGAGACCTACGGGGCCGCGGAAAGCGTGCGAACGCCGACGGCGGACCGATGCTGCCATGAAGGACGGCAAAAACCTTCGATGGCGCGCTGGGCAAAGCTCGCAAGAGTGGAGACCGGCGTGGTCCGGAACGGACGCTGCCCTCGGGTGGCGACTGGCAGGACCGTCAAAATCAAGGCCGGCATGGCGCGACATCTTTCGGGAGTTGCTGCCGCGACCGTGTCCTGATCTGACAGGGAGGCGCTGGGAGAAATCCCGGCGCCGACTGTCTTTGTGGCCCCGCCTGACGATTTTGCCGGCGACGCTTCACGCTGCGCCAAAATCAGCTACTATCCATTTGTCGTCGGGGGCCGTTTAAAGGGGCTGACGGCAGGGGGACATTTCATGACGCTCATCCAGAAGCTTGCTGTTGCCTATGCTTTCCTGTTCTTCGGCGTTGTTGCCATCGGCTATGTGCCGGCTTTCAACGACGCCGGCGGCAATCTGTTCGGCCTGTTCTCGCTGCAATGGTACGACGATTTGCTGCACGCCTTCTCCGGCGTCTGGGCGCTGGCCGCCGCCTTCATCTCGCACCGCCAGGCGGTGTTCTATTTCAAGCTGTTCGGCTCGGTCTATCTGTTCGACGGCGTGCTCGGCCTGGTCACCGGTTCCGGCTGCCTCGATGGGGGCATTTTCATCAACGGCTTCCGCTCCCTGAGCGACATCGAATTCCCAGCCCGCTTCTTCGCCAACCTGCCGCACATCGTCATCGGCGGCTTCGCCGTCTACGTCGGGTTCTGGCTGTCGAAACGTGTGTACGACCATTTCGCCACGGCCTGACCGGCCATGTTCCTGTTCCGCTGGCTGAAGCGCATCATCAAGGCGATCCTCTGGCTCGTCGTCATTGTCGTGTTGATCCCGATCGCCGGGCTGGCCTACGGCTTTCTCACGACGCCGTCGCTGGACACAACGCCATTGCCGGGCGTCGCCGAGGGTGCCCCGCCAAAGGCGCTGGCCGACAAGATCCGTGCCGAGATCCCCGGCTACCAGCGGCCGGAGGAATCGACCTTTCTTACCTATCCGGAATGGGCCATCGTCTACGCCGCCCGCGAATATGCCGGCTTCGTCGACAAGAACCAGCCGAGCGGTTTTCCCTATCTCTCCTATATCGGCCGCTTCTGGCAGGACTATGCGATGGTCATCCGCGCCAGTTCTACCTACAAGTTCAACCTCGACAACCACCAGATGCTGATGATCATCGGCACCAGCCACACGATCGAGCACGCCATCCAGTGGGCCTATGAAAATACGATCGGCCGCGTCACCGAAGCGACAGCCGGCAAGCGCACCGCCGTCGACATCTACCAGGCCAAGGTGGCGGCCGATTATGCCGGTTTTCTCGACCAGGTGCCGTGGTACCAGTTTCCCTATGCCGAAAAGCGTGCCGGCCTGTTTGCCGTCCAGCCGGCAGCGGACGACAGCGCCGTCCGTACCGGCGAACGCAAGCTCGCCTTCGGCCTCGCCGACACGATCAAGCAGGGCTATGCCGATCTGATCAAGTCGGCGCTCGCCGCCACCACCGATCCCGCCTTGCTCGACATTCACGTCTGGGCCAAGGGTCCGGTCGGCGAGATGACGCGCAACGAACCCGACACCTTGCTGGAGCGCGATCTCGGCGCCGACGGCGCGATCTTCGTCACCAGACGCTATCAGGTGTTCACCGACATGATCCCGCGCCTGATCGGCAAGGGCGTCTCCTTCGTCGAGATCGGCGGCAATGACGAGATCATGGTCACCATGCTTTCCAATGACGAGATCAATGTTCCCGAAGGTGCACGCACCTTGTTCAGCTACCCGCTTCCGGCGCAACCTTCGACGCGCCGCACCGGCCTGACCGTCGCCGTGCGCAAGCTGCACATCGTGCTGCCGGCGCTGATGACGGCGGGCGCCAGGCTCGAGCATGTCTACGATTACTGAGGCCTTTCGGTCACAGCCGGCCTCGGCAGGACGTTGCGTGATGCTCCGCCACGCTCATTCCACAATCGCGGCCAAATCCCGCCTTGTTCCGCAACGATTGATGATGCCGTAGACACGTTGTCTTGCGCACATGTGCCAGGCAACTCGGAGGGACAAGACCGTGATCAAGACCGCCCTTGTCGCCATGACCATCGTCGGCTGCGATTGCGACGCCAGGCTTTGCGAATATATCGGCGAGACGCCCGCCAAATGGTCGACCATCGCCGAATGCGAAGCGGCGATGAAAAGCCAGATGCTGCACGAGCGCAATTTCGACTATCCGCTGGTCTCCGGCATCTGCCGGACACAGAACTCGTCTTCGTCATCGCAGCTCGCTGCGACCGCTTCCGAGCCTGAATTGACGACGGCCAGTACGGCCGCGACAGACCCGCTGCCACCGGAACTGAGCCATCGGCCCAGTGCAGCGGTCGGAACGCAAGTGACCGCGACGGAAACAGAAGCCGTCCGGCCGGTCGCCTACGAAGCGGCGGTCGATGGCGGCAGCGCCCTGCTCTATCGCACGAAGACCGGGTACGCCGTGGTCAAGACCGATCTCGGCCGCGCCGCATCGGCAACAATCGGCTTCGCCAGGCGTTCGGCGAACTGGCTGGCGGCGAAGCTGCCTGACGGTCTGTAGCCGCCGCTTCAGGCCGTGCCGATCAGTGCCTTGACGGCGCGATAAAAAATCGACGAAAACAGCTCGCCCGGATCGTATTGCAGCTTCTTCGTCAGGAAGGACGGCAGTTCCGGATAGGAGGCAAGCAGTTCCTTGCCTGTGTAGTGGAGCTGGTAGGGCAGGAAAAAACGCCCGCCATGCTTGATCGTCACGTCGATCAGCGCCCTTGTCAGCGTCCGCATCCTGGCATTGCCGTCGGTGTCTGTCGGCTGATTGATGTAGAGCACCAGCGAATAGGCCGGCTCCGGCGCATAATTCAGCGCCACATCCTCCTTGTGGACGATGCGTACCGACGCGTTGAGCACCGGCAGGGTCTGGTTGCGCAGGATCTCGCGCGCTTCCGCGATGAACGGGTTATAGGCCGCCCGCGGGATGAAATACTCGTGCAGGATGTCGGTCTCGTCGAGCAGATCGTTGAACAGATAGGGCACTGAATCGTGCATCGGATTGTTGCGCGTGACGAGGCAGGCCTCGCCCTCGCCCATTGCCGTCGTCCGCGCCACCGTGCAGCTCTCGAATTGCGGCTCCAGCGTCTTTTCGGTGAACCATTTCAGCTCCTGGAACAGGCTGCCCCATTTCGCCAGGTTGATGATCACCCGCTTGAGCCCGACCGAACCCGGTTCACCGATTGCCGGCTGGTCGGCCGGCGGCTGGTCGGCGACCTTATCATAGCGGTAGACGATCATATCCTCGAGGAAATTGCCCGGCGCAGTCGACAGATGCCCATAAAACAGACCGATCGCCCTGTTTGGCTCCAGAACCTCGGCGAAGAACGTCGGGAAATCGTCCGATTTGATGATCTCGCGCGAGGTCCGGTAGACGGCGTTGTCGACGATGTCGAGTGTCGCCTCCAGCACCACGCCGAACAGGCCGTAGCCGCCGACGACGTGGCGGAACAGCTCGGTATTTTCGGCCGGTGAGCAGGTCGTCACCGAACCGTCCGCCAGCATCACCCGCATCGATCGGATCGAGCCGGCGACCGAGCCGGCCTGGTGGTCCATGCCATGCGCGTTGACCGACAGCGAGCCGCCGACCGAAAAGATGTCGGTCGACTGCATCGCCTTCACCGCGAAGCGCGGGTGCAAAAGGTTCTGGATGTCGTGCCAGCGCGCGCCCGGCTGCAAGGTCATCGTCTTTGCAGCCGGGTCGATACTGAGCTTGTTGAATTTACGCATGTCGAGGACCAGCGCGTTGTCGTCGAAGGCGTGGCCGCTCATCGAATGGCGCACCGCCGCGACCGAGACCTTCAGGCTATTGGCGCGGGCAAAGGCCAGCGCGCTCGCGATGTGGTCTTCCTTGCTGACTTCGATAACGCCGTAGACCGGTGTCATCGACAGGCCGCTGGCATCGTTGATGTTGCCGCCTTTGGTCAGCCATGGCAGCGCCGGATCGTAGGCTGGCGGGCCCTCCAGCGGCTTCTGCGCCAGGTCGATGCCGTCAATGTCGGCGATGCGCCCGGAATTCTTCTGCCCCGACGGACCGCGCGCCAGCCGCGCCACGGTCGTGCCGCCCCAGAGCATCGCGCCGCCGACCACGGTTGTACCCAGCAGCAGCCGCCGCGACAGGCGAAACCCCTTGCGTTCTTCGACCATAACCCCACCCCACTGCCCCAGGAATAGCGCCTGATGGAGACAAAAACCAGTTGCCAATCAGACGTTCGGCGAACGATGATCCGGTTTGTCTGGCGAAAATGTCGAAAGCAGTCGCATCATGAAGCTTGCAGCCCGTATCGCGCTTGCCCTGTTGCTTGCGTTTGCTCCGGCATCAGCCGACGCGCAGACTCCTGGTCAAGGCGACGACAAGGTCGTCAGCGTAGCTGGCGACGATCCGGAGATGGCGGCCGCTATCGAGCAGGCGCGTGCCAGCCTCGACGACTTCCTGGTATTGGCCGACGCACCGCCATCCGGAACGGCCGACTTCCAATTGAAAGTCGTGGTCAGGGACGGGGACGCCACTGAACATTTCTGGGTCTTTCCCTTCCACCGGACGGCGGCCGGATTTGCAGGAACCTTGGACAACGAGCCGCAGACCGTGCACAACGTCGTGGCAGGCCAGGAGATCGAATTCAGCCGGGACGATATTTCCGACTGGGGCTACATGAAGAACGGCCGCCGGGTGGGAAGTTTCACTGTCTGCGTTCTCTTCAAAAAAATGTCGAAGGAAGACGCCGACTATTATCGCCAGAACTATGGCTTCGATTGCTGACGGCTGAATTCTAGTTCAACCGGCTTCTACATCCTTCACGCCGATCTTGCGGACCAGTGCCGCGGTCGCCAGGATCGTGGCCATGTCGGCGATCATCGGCGCAACATGCTTGGCATAGTCGAGCGGCACAGAGATGTCCGGCAGTTCGAAGAAGTTCTTCGTCTGCGGAAGCAGCAGAAAGCCGTCGCTGCCGTTGAGCGCGACGCGTGCCGGTTCCTTCGGCCATGTTTCGCCAAGCCATTCGAGCGCCTGCGCCAGCCGGCCGGTCACCAGCGGCCGCGCCGCTTCGATGTTGTCGGTGTGGAACTCGTAGGCGGCGTCGAGTTCGGGTAGGCCGCATGACAATTGTTCCGTCTTGCTGCCGAACATGCCTCGGAAGAAACCTACCACCATATTGGCACGGCGCGCCGCCACCAAGATTCCCGGGAACGGCGCAATGGTGTCGAACGCGATAATGACGCCCTTGAACGCCTGAGATGTGGTCTTGCCGTTCCTCTCCAGCAGCGTCACCTCGTAGAGCTCGAACGCAAAGCCTTCATACCGACCGGAGACGACGTCCTCGAAATACGAACGGTTGAACACGCCAATCGTCTCGCGCGGCAGCCGATCGAAGGAGTTCGGCGTTACGCCATGCTGATAGCGCACGTCCTGGATGAAGCCGAAGACGATCGGCAGCAAACTGTTGCGGAACGTCTGCTGCAATTTGCGCGCTGGCCTGATCGCCTGGAGATAGAGCAGGATCGCCGCCAGGAACCCGCCGATATAGAGGAACACATGCGGGGTCGAGAACCACTGCTCGTTGGGGTCGGCAACCCCGTTGAAGAGCCAGGCCACCAGCGCCACGAAGACAACCACCGATCCGATGAAAAGTGGCACCCGCCAGTGCGTCCGGCGATATGCCGAAGCCCTTTGCGCCTCGTAGGCCTCGATGTCCTTCCTGAGGCCGGCGATCACCGCTTCGCTCGGCATGAAATCCGCAGTTTCCATCACCCACCCGCCCCACAAGCCCGCCCGCGTTGGGCATGATAGCCGGTTTGGTGGACCGCGTCAGCGCTGCTGTCAGCGCCCGGCACCGAAGATCGCATCGAGGCGGGCCAGAACCCTTTGCCTGGATTTTCCCGCCAGCGTTTCAACCGGCATCAGCCGCTCGTGATCGCCGGCGCGCAGCCGCATGAAGGCATGCAGCCGGTAGGCGGCAATGGCCCCGCGCGTGCCGGGATCGTCGCTGATGTCGACGACGAGAATGGCGCCGATGCGGCCGGGCCATGGCTGGCGCGCGAAGGCGGTGCCGATGAAATCGCCGAGCCCATAGGCGACGAGCGTCTTGCCGATCCGCTCGATCGGCTGCACGACATGGGCATGATGCCCGGCGACCAGGCCGACGCCATGTTCGGCCAGAAGTCGCGCCATTGCCCGCGTCTTCGCACGTGGAAAATGCCGGAATTCCCAATCCCAATGCGGCACCGCGCAGAGGAGGTCGACACCCGAAGCGGCAGCGTGCGGCCATTGCGTCGGATCGGGTTGCATCGAGACTCGGCCCGCCAACTGAGCCTCGTCGGTATTGCGCCACAAGGTAAAGGCGGCAAGGCCTATGGTCAGCGAACCAACCGCAAACCGCTCGACCGGAGCCGCACTGCCGATCGTGCGGATGCCTAATTGCTCCAGCGCGGCGACGGTCTCGTCGAAGCCGGCAATACCCTGGTCGAGCACATGGTTGTTGGCCAGCGACAGCACCAGTTTTTCACGCGAAATGCCGGCGGCGGCCAGCGCCTCGGCAAGGAACCGCTCGCTCATCGCGTGGTGCGTGCCGAGCCTGGTGCCCCAAACAGCGCTCGGCCGCTCCACCACCGGGCTTTCGCAATTGCCGACCACCAGATCGGCCGAGGCAAGCAGTGCCGCAATCGCCGGATCGCAGTCTGGCGCGCGGCGATTGGCCACCGCCGAGATATCGCCGACGAAAGCCAGCCGCACCGTCCGCGCCGGCAGTGGTTCGAGCAGGGCTGCGGCCGCCGGAGCAAAGCCGCGCGCGTCGCCATTGAGCGAAGGCCGGAGAAAACGCGGCAGCCACGACAGTTTGTAGGAAAGCGGATAGTTCGACACGCGACGCCCAATCGTTTGCCTTGTGTAGACCGTCCGCCGGATTGATTGAAGCGTCGACTGTTGTGGGTGAACCGCAGGCCACAGGCGCAGCGAACCAAATGCGTGTATGATCCACTGCGGAGCGACAAAGGGGCGATCACGATGACGCGTTTTTCCAGGCTGGTGGCGTGCGCCATCATTCTTCTCCTGCCGCTGGCTTCACCCAGCGCCGCGGCTCCCGAAGCGGCGGCCCTGTTCGAGGCAAAAATCGTAGCCGAACGCGACAGCGCTCTTGCCGCTCTGGAAGCCGCCGCGCCAGGCGATCCGGCAGCCGCCTACGCCGCCGGCGCCGGCGAATTCTTCACCGCGCTGGAGATCCTGGCCGGCGGCCTGCACCGCCACGGTTTCGACAGCCCGCAATCCTTCATGCTGCCGCTGATGCGGCTGCCGGTGCCGGACAATGCCAATCCCGAGCCGCTGACCTACGAACAATTCCGCGCCATTCTCGTCGCCTTCCGCGACCGGCTGGAGAAATCCGCAGCCACGCTCGGTTCGGTACCCCCCGACGCCGACATCGGCATGGTCATCGACCTCACCCGTCTCGGCATCGACGTCAACGAGGACGGCACGATCGCGCCGGACGAGAGCGCCGCCGCGATCATGGCGTCTCTGTCACGCGGCGGTGGTGCGCCAGACGCGGCCGCACCCGCCCTCACCTTCCGCTTCGACCGCGCCGACGGCTATTGGCTGCAGGGCTATGCCGAGTTCCTGATGGAGCAGGCCGACTTCTGGCTGGCGCATGATTTCAGAAACACGTTCGACGGCTCCTTCCACATGCTGTTCCCGCGCGCAAAACTGCCACTGCAGGACACGCTCGTGCCGCTGGACGGTGGCATGGGCGGCGGCATGTTGTCGTCCGAATGGCGTCTCGCCGATTTCATCTCCCTGGTGCATCTCATCAACTGGCAAGTGGTCGAGCCTGAGCGCCGGCAAGCGGCACGCCGCCATCTCATGGAAATGATCCGGCTGTCGCGCGAGGACTGGAAAGCCATCCGCGCCGAAACCGACAATGACCGCGAATGGGTGCCTGGGCCGCAGCAGAAAGGCACCAGCCCGCTGACCGGTCTCGAAGTTGGTGAGCAGCAGGTACAGGCCTGGCTCGCCGCCCTTGATATGGCCGAGGATCTTCTGGAAGGCCGCACCTTGCTGCCGCATTTCCGCATCGCCGACAAAGGCATCAACATGAAGCGCTTCTTTGATGAGCCAAAAACCTTCGACCTGGTGCTGTCGATCACCGGCCCGGCCATCGCGCCCTATCTCGAGCGCGGCAAGACTCTCACCAGCGAGGAGTTCAACCAGATCCAGCGCCAGTTCGGCGGCGCCGGGTTTCTGACGTTCGCGCTTTGGTTTAATTGAGCGGCGCACTTCGACGTTGCTCCTGACAGCCTGCTGTCAGCAGCCAAATTGCGCGCGGCACCCTTCACCACTCCGCTCTTTCCATTTTGGCCGATACCTCCCATATTCGGGGCCATGGCCAGACTCTCCGACAAGAAAACGCCGCCGCCGGCGAATGACGAGCGCGCTTCGCCGCCCAAGCGGCGCAGTCCGCTGACCGATTTCCTCGATGCGTCGGAGCCCCTGTACAAGGGCGGCTTTGCCGAGGCGCCGCAGGCCGAGTTCACCGGCGCGCCGCTGACCGGCTCGATCGCCGACTGGGCCGAACAGATCGAGCAGGAAGCCGAGAAGGAAGGGCGTCAAATCTCCCCCCTCGAGGGGGAGATGTCGCCGAAGGCGACAGAGGGGGTCGGCAAAGGAAGCGCTCGGCATCAAGGGTCGCCGAGCACTGCCGCACCGACCCCACCCGGCGGCTCCGCCGCCACCCTCCCCTCGAGGGGGAGGGAAGGCGCCAAGTCTGCCAAGAAAATCCCCGAGCGCTCCTCTTCCCCCGGCCGTACGGCACGCGGCACCTCGATGGGCGGCGCGGCTTCGGCGCGGGAGCGTACCGCGGCCGGTCTCAATCCCGTCGCCGGCCTCGATGTCTCCCTGGAAGAGGCCGAGACCATGGCCTCGGGCGGCGTCACTGCCACCGTCGCGGCACTGTCGGCGCTGATCGAATCCGGCAATCCGCTGCACAAGGACGGCGTGCTGTGGACACCGCACCGCCCTGCCCGGCCGGAGAAATCCGAAGGTGGCATCGCCATCAGGATGGTTTCGGATTTCGAGCCGGCCGGCGACCAGCCGACGGCGATCAAGGATCTCGTCGAGGGGGTCACCAGCAACGACCGTACCCAGGTGCTGCTCGGCGTCACCGGCTCGGGCAAGACCTTCACCATGGCCAAGGTGATCGAGGAGACGCAGCGCCCCGCTCTGATCCTGGCGCCCAACAAGACGTTGGCCGCGCAGCTCTATTCCGAATTCAAGAAATTCTTCCCGGAAAACGCCGTCGAGTATTTCGTCAGCTACTACGACTATTACCAGCCGGAGGCCTATGTGCCACGGACCGACACCTACATCGAGAAGGAATCCTCGATCAACGAGCAGATCGACCGCATGCGCCATTCGGCGACGCGTTCGCTGCTTGAGCGCGACGACGTCATCATCGTCGCCTCGGTGTCCTGCATCTACGGTATCGGCTCGGTCGAGACCTATACGGCGATGACCTTCCAGATGCAGATCGGCGACCGGCTCGACCAGCGCGCGTTGCTCGCCGACCTCGTCGCCCAGCAATACAAGCGCCAGGACATCAACTTCGTCCGCGGCTCGTTCCGGGTGCGCGGCGACACGATCGAGATCTTCCCGGCCCATCTCGAGGACCGCGCCTGGCGCATCTCGCTGTTCGGCGACGAGATCGAGGCGATCACCGAGTTCGATCCGCTGACCGGCCAGAAGACCGGCGAGCTGAAGAGCGTCAAGATCTACGCCAATTCGCACTATGTCACACCGCGCCCGACCTTGAATCAAGCCATCAAGTCGATCAAGGAAGAACTGAAGTATCGCCTGCAAGAGCTTGAAAAGGCTGGCCGCCTGCTTGAGGCGCAGCGGCTTGAGCAGCGCACCCGCTTCGACCTGGAGATGCTGGAGGCGACCGGGTCCTGCGCCGGCATCGAGAACTATTCGCGCTATCTGACCGGCCGCCAGCCGGGCGATCCGCCTCCAACCTTGTTCGAATACATACCCGACAATGCGCTGGTCTTCGTCGACGAAAGTCACGTCACCATACCGCAGATCGGCGGCATGTATCGCGGCGACTTTCGTCGCAAGGCGACGCTGGCCGAGTATGGTTTCCGCCTGCCGTCCTGCATGGACAACCGGCCGCTGCGCTTCGAGGAGTGGGACGCCATGCGCCCGCTCTCCGTCGCGGTTTCGGCGACGCCCGGCGCCTGGGAGATGGAGCAGTCCGGCGGCGTCTTCGCCGAGCAGGTCATCCGCCCGACCGGCCTCATCGACCCGCCGGTCGAAGTACGCCCGGCCAAGACGCAGGTCGACGACGTCGTCGGCGAAATCCGCGAAACCACGAAGGCCGGCTACCGCACGCTGGTCACCGTGCTGACCAAGCGCATGGCCGAGGATTTGACCGAATATCTGCATGAGCAAGGCATACGCGTGCGCTACATGCACTCCGACATCGACACGCTGGAGCGCATCGAGATCCTGCGCGACCTGCGCCTCGGCGCCTTCGACGTGCTGGTCGGCATCAACCTGCTGCGCGAAGGCCTCGACATTCCCGAATGCGGCTTCGTCGCCATTCTCGATGCCGACAAGGAAGGTTTCCTGCGCTCCGAGACATCGCTGATCCAGACGATCGGCCGCGCCGCCAGAAACGTCGACGGCAAGGTCATCCTCTATGCCGACCAGATCACCGGCTCGATGGAGCGGGCAATGGCCGAGACCAACCGCCGTCGCGAAAAGCAGATGGAGTGGAACGCGGCCAACGGCATCACCCCGGAATCGGTCAAGTCGCGCATTTCGGACATCCTGGACTCGGTCTACGAGAAGGACCATGTCCGCGCCGACATTTCGCAGTTCACCGACAGCGCCGGCGCGATGATGGGCAACAATCTGAAAGCGCATCTCGACGCCCTGGACAAGCAGATGCGCGACGCCGCCGCCAACCTCGATTTCGAGAAGGCCGCCCGTATCCGCGACGAGATCAAGCGGCTGCGCGAGATGGAGCTGTCCATCTCCGACGATCCGCTGGCCAAATATGCCGACATGGAAAGCCCGGTCTCGGGCCGCGAAAAGGGCAAGCACAACAAGGGCGTGGCCAAACACCGTACATCGGAGGAACAGGAGCGTTTCCGCAAGCTCGACGAGGCACGTTCGGCCGAAGAGGCGGCCCGGCCCAACCTCTTCCGCAAGCCGGCACTCGACGAGATGGGCGCCGACGGCGCCGTGCCGGTGAAGAAGCCGCTGTTTTCGAAGCCCTCGCTCGACGCCATGGGGCCGGGCACGGATATGCCGACCCCGGCCGGCGCAGTGTCGCGTTCGCTGTTCAAGAAGCAGTCGGCCGAAGAGGCGCACGGCTCCGACTTCGGCATCCCGGGCGAACCGACCAAGCCGCTATTCAAGAAGAACTCGCTCGACGAGATGACCGTGCGGCGGACGGAAAAGCCGGTCGAAGGAAAGGTGCCAGCGAAACCACAGCCGATCTCCCCCCGTGTGGGGGAGATGCGCGGCAGGGCAGAGGGGGGCGCAAAGGAACGCAACGATTCCGCCAAACCCATTGTCCGCCAGCGCAGTGGTATCGGCTCCTACGAAGACCCGGCCGACGCCCGCCGTGAAAAGCGCCGCCCCGGCAAGACGGGGCGCCCGGGACGCTAGCGAGCTTCCCTTCTCCCCTTGGGGGAGAAGGTGGATCGGCGCGCAGCGCCGAGACGGTTGAGGGGTGCTGGACGGATCGCCGTCGGTGCCAAGCTGGAGCACCCCTCATCCGACCGCTTCGCGGCCACCTTCTCCCACAAGTGGAGAAGGGGGAGCCTATCCACTTGCCATCGGCCCTAGCCTTGGTGTAGCCAGTTTCTACAACTCGAACGTCTTGAAAGGAGGGCTGCGTGTTATTTTCTCACCACCGTCAGCGCGGCCCTGTCTTTGCCCTGCGAGCTAGCTTGCAGGGCTGACCAGGGACGGTCCGGGTTTTTCCCCGCTTCGATTTTTTGGTCTGCCCTTCGTGGTGCGCAATGCCGAGCCTAATGGCTGGCACGTGCACCGTCAAAGTGCATTGAGCCGGGCTCCGGCAAGACCAGAGAAATCAAAATGGCCCTGATCAGCCTCAAATCCCTCGGCGTCACCCTGAATGCGCCGCTGTTTTCCAACCTCGACCTCACCATCGGCACCGGCGACCGGCTCGGCATCGTCGCCGCCAATGGGCGCGGCAAATCCACTTTGCTGAAGTGCCTGACCGGCGAGATGGAGCCGACATCAGGCGACATCACCCGTACGCGCGGCCTGCGCGTCGGCTATGTCGAGCAAGTCGTCCCGGCAGCGCTGGCCGGGCGCAGCTTCCAGCAGGTGGTCGCTGATGCCTTGCCGGCCGGACAGGTCGAAAGCGAACAATGGCGCGTCGATGTGGTTCTTGACTCGCTTGACGTGCCAGAACCGATGCGCGGGCGGCCAATGCAGGCGCTGAGCGGCGGCTGGCAAAGGCTGGCGCTGATCGCCCGCGTCTGGGTCACCGATCCCGACGTCCTGCTTCTCGACGAGCCGACCAACCATCTCGACCTCGGCAAGATCAGCCAGCTCGAGACCTGGCTGAACGCGCTGCCGCGCGAGGTGCCGGTGGTGATCGCCAGCCATGACAGGGCGTTCCTCGATGCCACGACCAACCGCACGCTGTTCCTGCGTCCCGAACAATCACCGGTGTTTTCGCTGCCCTATTCGCGGGCGAGGCTTGCGCTGGACGAGGTCGACGCCTCGACCGAACGCAAGTTCCAGCGCGACATGAAAGTGGCGCAGCAGCTGCGCCGGCAAGCGGCCAAGCTCAACAATATCGGCATCAATTCCGGCAGCGACCTTTTGACGGTCAAGACCAAGCAGCTCAACCAGCGGGCAGAGCGCCTGGAAGAAGCGGCAGCGCCGGCACACCGCGAAAAGTCGGCGGGCGCGATCAAGCTTGCCAACCGCGGCAGCCATGCCAAGGTGCTGATCACGCTCGACGAGTTGGTGGTCGGAACACCTGACGGCACGGTTCTGTTCAGCACCGGCAAGCGCCACATCTGCCAAGGCGACCGCATCGTCCTGCTCGGCCGTAACGGCGTCGGCAAATCACGGCTGATCGGCCTGATCCGGAACGCCATCGTCGAGCCGGAAACGGCGGCGCAAAGCCTGAAGGTGACACCGTCGACCGTGCTCGGTCATAGCGACCAGGCGCTGTCCGGCATCGACGGCGATGACACGCCGCTGGCGATGCTCTCGCGCAAATTCGACGTCGGCGAGCAGCGCGCCCGCTCGCTGCTCGCGGGCGCCGGCGTCAGCATCGACATGCAGGAGCGAAGGATCGGCGTGCTGTCCGGTGGGCAAAAGGCGCGGCTGATGATGCTGGCGCTGAGGCTCGCCAATCCCAACTTCTATTTGCTCGACGAGCCGACCAACCACCTCGATATTGATGGCCAGGAGGCGCTGGAAGCGGAATTGCTGGAACATCAGGCGAGCTGCCTGCTTGCCTCGCACGACCGCTCCTTCATCCGCGCGGTTGGCAACCGCTTCTGGCGGATCGAGAAACGGCGGCTGACCGAGGTCGACGACCCGGAAGCTTTCTTCCGGGAGGTAGCCGAAGCCGGCGGTTAAAAAATTGCGGAAAAAATCCGGCGCTCTGTCGGATGATGATCGCATGCCACGTCCTTAGGTTGCCGACACGGTGATGCCGGCGCTAATCGAGGAGAAAGCATCATGTCCATTCTGTCATCCATAGGTCACGCCGTAACGCGTTACTCGGCGGCTCGCGCCCGTTATCGCAGCGAACGCGCCATCCTGTCATTGCCGATCGAGCTGCGCAAAGATATTGGCTGGCCGGAAATCGTCGTCGACGCGCAAAACAGCCCGCGGATTCGCATCGAAGGTTGAAGGTGGCAGTTGGCCGTCGCGGCAGGCGCCATTTCAAATCCAAAAAACCATCGGCCGTGTAGGATCGTCGCCGTTCCGTTCGTCCTGTGGTTCGCAAAGGCAAACCAGACGCAAAGAGGAGCATGACATGAATGACCAGCCGCAGACCCAGCCCGCCGCCAAAGTGCTTGGCGGATTGACGCCCTACCTTCAGCTTGACGGCGCTTTCAAAGCCGCAGAATTTTACCGAAAGGCCTTCGGTGCCGAGCAGGTCTTTGCCTATCCGCCGGATGAACAGGGCCGGACCATGCATATCCATCTCCACATCAACGGTTCGACCCTGATGCTTTCCGACTTCTATCCCGAGCATGGAATGGCCGCTGTGAAACCGCAGGGCTACACCATGCAGCTCCATCTCGGCAGCGACGACATCGACGCCTGGTGGAAGCGGGCCATCGAGGCGGGCTGCAAGGAAGTCGTGCCGTTGCAGGTGATGTTCTGGGGCGACCGCTGGGGTAATATGCGTGATCCGTTCGGTGTCGAATGGGCAATGAACGCACCGGTGAAAGCAGCTTAGCATTCCACACAAGCTGTGTCTGAAATCACCTCTCCCGCTCCAGACGGAGAGGAAAACGATCGCATGGAGGAAATCAGATGTCCTATGTCGACGGTTTCGTACTTGCCGTACCAAAGGCAAAGCTCGATGCTTACAAGAAGCTGGTGGAAACCGGCGGCGCCGTCTGGAAGGAGCACGGTGCTCTTGCCTACGTCGAATGCGTCGGCGACGACGTCCCTTATGGCGAGCTCACCTCGTTCCCGCGCGCCGTACAGGCCAAGGACGACGAGGTCGTCATCTTCTCATGGGTGGTCTACGAATCGCGCCAGAGCCGCGACGCGGTGATGGCCAAGGTGATGGCCGATCCTCGTCTCAAGCAGGACTGGGAGACCATGCCGTTCGACGGCAAGCGCATGATCTTTGGCGGTTTTCAGCCCTTCATCGAGCTGTAGGCGCCCCTCGATCAAGTTTATTGAGCAGCGGCTTCAGCCGGTCGCCATAGCGCTTCCACAGGTCGACCGAGCCCTGATACATCGGCTGGCGCACTTGCGCAGCCGACGCCGTTCGCACCGGCCGGTCGGTCTGGTGGAACGACAGCACGGCGTCGTCCCACGGCAGGCCGAGATGGGCGATCAGCGCCCGCGACTGGCCTTCCTGGTCGGCGACGAAATCCTCGTAGCGAACGTCGTGCACGACATCAGGCAGCACGGCGTGCCAGTGCGCCATGATGTCGGTGTACAGATTGTGGAAATCGGCGAGCTCGTCGAGATCGTAGCCGTAGCGATGGCTGTCGCCGCGGAAGTGCACCTTATAGATCGACAGGCAGGTCGCCGCCGCATCGCGCGCGCAATGGATGATCTTGGCCTTCGGCAGCATCATATGGATGAAGCCGACCAAGAGGAAATTGCCGGGCATCTTGTCGGTGACGTGCCGAAAACCCGGATAGCGGGCGTGCAGCATGTCGAGATAGGCCTGGCCGGCCTCGGCATAGGCCTTGTCGGGCATGTCGGCGATGCCCCAGGGAAAGCCGCCCTTCATGCTGAGCGGAAACTGCTTGCCGACCGCCGTCTTCAATATGCTGAGCTCGCCGGCGCCATAGACCTGCGGATGGCTGGCGATGATCTGCTCGACCAGCGTGGTGCCGGAACGCGGCATGCCGACGACGAAGATCGGAGTGTCCTCGGCTATCTCGCTCGGCTTGTGCCTTTCAAAAAAGGCCTTGTCGAACACCGCCTTCATCGCCTCGAACTCGCCGCGCGTCTTGCCGGCGTCGTAGTCGATGCCCTGGCGGCGGATCGCGTTGCCTTCGGCGAAATAGTCGAAGGCGCGGCCATACTCCCTGAGGTCGTCATTGGCCTTGCCGAGACCGAAGGAAAGCTGCATGCGCGCCAGGCTGCCTTGCGGCGCCTTGGCGTGCTCCGCCTCCATGCGGGCAAGCTCGGCGTCGCGCTCCTTTTGGCGCTTGACCTGGGTAAGCATCAGCCAGGCCCTCGCCATGCCGGGGTCCACAGCCAGCGCCTGCCTGAAAAGATCCGCAGCCTCGTCGAGATTGCCCTTTTCCATCAGCCCGACACCCAGGCCATGCAAAAGATCGGCATCCTTCGGCCGGATCGTCAGCGCCTCGCGAAAAACAGCCAGTGCCTCATCCAGCCGGCCCGCTTCCTGCAGCGTTTCGGCAAGCCCGACGCGGGCGCGGACATGGAACGGGTTACGGCCCATCGTGCCGCGATAAATATCCTCGGCGCCTTCGAATTGGCCGAGCTGCTTCAGCGACGAGCCGAGATTGTCACGCGCCGCCAACTGGTCCGGCCGAATCGCCACCACCTTGCGGAAGAGATCGGCGGCGGCCGCGACCCGGCCGAGGTCGCGCAGCACGGTGCCGAGATTGTTGAGGAAATCCGGATTGTTCGGTTGCAGACGCACCGATTGTTCGATCAGCGCCAGCCCCTCAGCGCTGCGCCCGGTCTGGTGCAGCAGAAGCCCGAGGAAATGCGCAGCAGCCGGGTGGTTGGCCTTTTGCGCCAGCACCTGTCGGTAAAGCGCCTCGGCTTCCTGCCGGCGCCCCGCCTGGTGCAACTGCAGCGCTTGCTGCACGTACTGGTCGAGCCCCAGTGGTGGCTGCCCGCCTGAGCCGTAACGTGCGCCTGCCGGTTGTCTCGGATCTCTGTTGATGGGAAACCTGCCGTGTTGTCCGCCTGCCGCGATCTAGGCCATCGCTGCGGCGCGTGCAAGAGCAGAGGCGGTCGCAAGGGAGCGAACCTCGGAACCCACCGAGCTAGCGGAAGTCGGCCGGCGTCAGCACATACATGTTCCTGCGGCCGTGCGAGTAGGCTTGGCGCGCAATCTCGTGGATCGACGAACGCTTGGCGTCGAAGGCGCTGAGAAATTCGGCCTCGGCTCCGCTTGCAGCCGGGTTTGCCGCCGAAAGTGCCGCGACCTCGACAAAGAACGGGACTTCGAGCATGCCGTCATGGCCGACGAAACGAATGCGCTTGGCCGCCGGGTCATAGGAGCGGCTGGGATTGGGAAAATTGAGCGTCATGGCTTGCGCGTCAAATCAGGCGGTTGCTTTCGACAAGCTGGCGCGCCCGCCGCGCCGTGCCGTCGGTGTCGGCAATCCTTCGCCTTGCCGCCTCGTCGCTTCTTATCGTGAGACGCGGCGGCAAGACCTTTATCGGCTTTGCGACAGGACTGACTGCAACTGTCGGGACATCCGGTGTTCTTGCGGAGTTCATGACTCTCTTCCTTCCATTGCTAGATAAATACAAATGCCAGAGGAATTTTTTCGGAAGTTCTTCAAACAATTTTTGAGGTGCACCGGGACCGTATCATCGTTCTGCGGATAACTATAGAAAAGTAATTTGACGTTGGTAGGGGTAAGAGGCCGAAAACTTCTTGAATAAGTCGTATTTTCAGACTAGAGGTATGAAACCGTTTGGGTCATGCTTGGCCCCGCGGTGTCAGGGATTCTCGGCCCGCCAAACTTATCCAAATCGCCGACACCTGGTACCGCAATGCAGGCTCCGCTTCCGGGGCAGGCCGGAAAGAAACTTCAAGGCACGAGAACTTCAAGGCACAAGCGAGAACTTCGAGGCGCACAAGAATGTCTGCTCGCACCACCCATTCCATAGCGCATTTCGCGGCACCTTTCGTGCTTGGCGGGCTGGATGGCATGCAGCCGGCCGGCGACTATGACATCGACCACGACGAAGAACTGATCGACGGCATGTCCTGGCCTGCCTGGCACCGCGTCGCCACTTTCATCCATCTGCCGGCAAGGACAGTGAAAAGCGCGACCAGCCAGCTTGTCGCCATTGACCATGCCGAGCTCGACGCAGCGCTTCGGCACGACCAGGAGAATGTCACATGATCCGCTTCCAGCAGAATGCGCGGCGCACGGACACGCCGGCGCATATCTTCACCGTCGGCCAGACCGTCCGCATGAAGAGCCGCACCGGCCTTGCCCAAAAGACCGCGGAGCTGTTCCAGATCAAGAGCCGGCTGCCGGTCAAGGACGGCTCGCCGCAATATCGCATCCGCAGCGATCAGGAGACCTATGAGCGGGTCACCACGGAAGACAATCTCGAACCGGTCGACAACCCGGCCAACTGAGCCGACGCGCCACAACGCTGCTTCACATGCTGATAATGCCGCAGATCCGCATCTCCAACGGGAACGGCGCTGAGCTCTACGCCGGCCCCCAGATGGTGCTTATCCGGCCAGGCTGTAGGTCGGTGCGCTAGCAGGGCCCGTCATCGACGACGCGATAGTCCGCCGCGCGGGCTTCGCATTCGTTGGGGAATGTGCGCAGTTCGCCATGGCGACGGGCACAGACGGGGCGGTATTCGCGGGTGCAGAATGTCTGCTCCTCACCGCCACCACCACCGCCGCGGCACTCGCCCTCGCGAATGATGCGGTATCCGGCCCGTTCGGCAAGGCAGGCATTGGCAAAGGTCTGGCGGTCGCCGCCGCGCCGGGCACAGACCGGGTCATATTGCCTGGTGCAGAATTGCGGCCCCGGCCGTGGCGGGCGCGGCCCCGGCCCCTCATCATCCACCACGACGGTGCAGGCTGCGAGAATTGCCGACAGGAACAGGATGGAAAAAACCTGCCGCGGAAAGATTGCCGCAAGAAACCGCATGAATGTTCTCTCCCTCGAAACTCCGGCCCGCACAAATGGTGCCTGGGTCAGGCCGATCCTCGTCATTCCGCTGCCAGATGCAACCCCTGTTTGCAACTGGCGAGCCAGAGCGGTATGCCGGCGCAAGCCAAGACAGCACCTGCCCCGCTTGCTGGACCATGCCTGGGTGAAGTCTGGCCGATGACCGCGCAGCGAACCCGGACTATCGGTGCGATGCCTCGGGATGCGCCTGTTGGGGCCGCCCGCGGCTGTGTCTTGCAAGCATCACGTTTCCGTGCGATAAATTTTGTGTTCGGGCATTTGCGACCCGGAGAGCGGAACGTTTTGGACGACCTTTCCCCGATACTGTGAATCTCTGACAGCCCCGTTTTCGGCGGGGGGTTTTACCATGCGCCAATGCATGACTGCCGAAGCAACCACCGGGACTTGCCCACGGCGCCAGGCGGCGGGCGGAACCACCAAGACTGACACGGGTGAAGGAGTTTCCCCAATGGCCCAGACCGGCACCGTTAAATTCTTCAACGCTACCAAAGGCTTCGGCTTCATCACGCCCGATGGCGGCGCCAAGGATGTGTTCGTCCACATCTCGGCGATCGAGGCTTCCGGGCTGCGCACGCTCGTCGACGGTCAGAAGGTCACCTTCGATGTCGAGCCCGACCGTATGGGCAAGGGTCCGAAAGCGGTCAATCTCCGCGCCGCCTGAACGGCGGCGTTCCGCGCGTCCTTTCGGGGTGTGGGGATGCTGCAAGGCTTTTGAGTGAACTTGAATTCTGTAAAGGCGCGGCGGTTTTCGTCGCGCCTTTTGTGTTCCGGGATGCTTGCCGGCACCCGCAAAACTTTCTCTTGCCGATGGCACTAAAATAAAGGACAAATTTCCGTCCGGGCATTTGCCGGCCCGAGACTGGACTTGTGGGATCAAAGGAGCTTCCCATGCCGCAGACCGGCACCGTCAAATTCTTCAATCACGCCAAGGGCTTCGGCTTCATCACGCCGGACGACGGGGCAAAGGATGTCTTCGTCCATATTTCGGCCGTGCAGGCGTCGGGTCTTCCCGGTCTCGAGGATGGGCAGAAAGTGACATTCGACACCGAGCCGGACAAGCGCGGCAAGGGTCCGAAAGCCGTCAACCTGTCGATCGGCTGAACCACCCCCGGGCAGAATGGACGTGGGCCGGTCTGGCCCGCGGTATTTGCCGCACGCTTGAACCGCCCAGTTAGATGAACCGCCTGGCCAAATTTCGTTCAGCCCCCGTTCAGCCACGGTCGCATATTAATCTTCGTTAAAGCCGGACCGCATCCCCCGAAACGACCCGGGCCGGCACGAAGGAGACTGACATGAACCGAATTTTCAAGACTGCCATCCTGTCCGCCGCGGTCGTTGCGACCACGCTTGCGACCTTGCCCGCGGCCAATGCCGACGAATGGCGCCATCACCGCCGGCACCACGGCAACGGCGACGCCGTTGCGGCCGGCGTGCTCGGCCTTGCGGCCGGTGCCCTGATCGGCGGTGCGCTCGCCAGCCCGCAGCCCCGCTATTACGACCCGGCCTATGATGATGAATACTACAGGCCTGCCCCGGTGCGCCGTTATTACGTGCAGCCGCGAGTGGCCTATGCCGAAAGCTATGCGGAGCCGTGGACCCGCGGCTGGTACGAATACTGCTCGGACCGCTACCGGAGCTTCAACGCCCGTACCGGCACGTTCACCGGCTATGACGGCGAACAGCATTTCTGCACCGCCAATTAGCGGAGGCAGTTTCCCGTCGGAAAAAAGCGCGGTCGCACAGGCCGCGCTTTTTGTTTCCGGCAAGCGGTTTCAGACCAGAAAAGGATTGCTCCGCCGCTCCTCACCAAAACGGCCGCCGGGACCATGGCCGCAGATAAAGCCGATGTCGTCGCCCAACGGCAAAAGCTTCTCCTTGATCGAGGCGATCAGCGCGGCGTGGTTGCCGCCCGGCAGATCGGTGCGGCCGACCGAACCGCGGAACAGCACGTCGCCGACATGGGCGAACTTCGCAGCCCGGCTATAGTAGACGACGTGGCCGGGTGCATGGCCCGGACAATGGAGCACCTCGAACACGTGCGAGCCGAACGAAACGGTCTCGCCTTCGGCAAGGAACCGGTCGGGGACACAGTTGCGCACGGGATCGGTGATGCCGTAGCGCTTTGCCTGGTTCTCGAGATTGGCGAGCAGCGGCCGGTCGGCGGCATGCGGACCGATGATCTCGATACCGAGCGCCTCCTTCAGTTCCATGGCCCCGCCGGCATGGTCGATATGGCCGTGCGTAATCCAGATCGCGCCGGCAGTGATCGCATTGTCCTCGAGCGCCGCCAGCACCTTGTCGATGTCGCCGCCCGGATCGACGACAACGCCTTGCCTGTCGTCCATGTCGAAGAGGATGGTGCAGTTCTGCTGGAACGGCGTGACCGGCACGATGCCGGCGTTGAGCTGACCCATATTCGTCCTTTCACGCTGTCGGAGCGCTGCGCGTCCCCTCGAACGCGTCAGGAGAGCTCCAACCTTGAACCAGGCCCTGATGTAGAGACACACGCGAACGGCGTCCACCGCTCCCACAAACGGCAAACGAAATGGGCGGCCGAAGCCGCCCATTTGAAAACCTGAAACGTCAAAGCTTATTTCTTCATCGCGTTCATGACCGCACCGATGATGCCGGTCAGGATGGCGCCGCCGCCGGCACCGCCAACGATATTTGAAATGTTCAACGCGCTGCCGGCCCCTGCCGCCGTGGCGGCGGCTGCCGGATCGACCGAGCCACCCAGCAGACTGTTGAGGATGGCCGCACCGCCGACGCCGCCGACAGCGCCGCCCAGGATTTTGGTAAGCTGCCCCATCGCCGCAGTCTTGATAGCCGCGCCAACCGCCTGACCACCGATGATACCCGTAATCACCTGAATAATGATCGGAAGAAGCGTGTTCATATCCATATTTCCAGTCCCTCCATAGCTGCCAGCCTCCCGGGCCGACCCCATCATGAGACGCCGAATTGTGTGAAAGTCAAATGCAGAAGCGCTTAAATAAAAGGGGCGGCCCGAAAACCGCCCTTACTAGTTAAAAAAGCTGTGACTTTCGTTATTCTGCAGCGATTGCGTGCTTGGGCTGAACGGCCGCAGAATAGTCATTCATCAGCGTCTTGGCGATTTCGCCGACCTCGAATCGGTATGGACCGATCTCCGAAACAGGCGTCACCTCGGCTGCCGTCCCGGTGAGGAAGCACTGCTGGAAGCCTTCAAGCTCATCCGGCATGATGGCGCGCTCGATCACCTCCAAACCGCGGTCCTTGGCAAGGCCGATAACCGTGCGGCGGGTGATGCCGTCGAGGAAGCAATCAGGCTTGGGCGTATGGATCTTGCCGTCCTTGACGAAGAAGATGTTGGCGCCTGTCGCTTCCGCCACCTGGCCACGCCAGTCGAGCATCATGGCGTCGGCATAGCCCTTGGCCTCGGCGGCATGCTTGGACATGGTGCAGATCATGTAGAGGCCGGCCGCCTTCGATTTCGACGGTGCGGTGCGCGGGTCGGGGCGGCGCCATTCGGCCATGTCGAGGCGGATCCCCTTGAGCTTCTGCGCCGGGTCGAAATAGCTTGGCCACTGCCAGATGGCGATGGCGCAGTTGATCCGACTGTTCTGTGCGGAAACGCCCATCTGTTCGCTGCCGCGCCACGCGATCGGCCGGACATAGGCGTCCTGGAAACCTTGCTTCTTCAACAGCGTGCGGCAGGCGTCGTCGATCTCGGCGACCGAGTAGGGTATCTTGAAGCCAAGCAGGCGCGCCGATTCATGCAGGCGTTCGGTGTGGTCGGTCAGCTTGAAAATTTCGCCCCCATAAGCGCGCTCGCCCTCGAATACCGCGCTGGCGTAGTGCAGCCCGTGGGTCAAGACGTGGATCTTGGCGTCGGCCCATTTGACGAATTCGCCGTTCATCCAGATAAAGCCGTCCAGTTGGTCGAAGGGAACGGATGCCATGGTAACCTCCCGCGGGCGGCAGCCCGCACATCATTGTGTCGTTGCGTGTTTCGCCTCGGCCGCTGCGGGCGGCCATTGTCTCAAAGCGTAGGCGGATATTTAAGGTCTGGCAAACTCAGGAAGTTCCGGAAAAAACGGCTTCGCTTGCCTTTTCGTTCGCAATCCGCCGAAAAGCTTGCCAAAAATTACCATCGCGCGGAAAATACGTCAATAGTGCTGACATAATTTCCTGCTTCACACGGAGAAAAGATGACGAGCCACGCAGCCGCAGAGCCGATCAGGACAGCGATCACCGACGAGGACGGCATCGATTTCGCCATCATCGAGTTGTTCTTCTTCGCCTATCGCGACTTTACCTCCGATCCGGACCAGATCCTGGCCGATTACGGTTTTGGCCGCGCCCATCATCGGGTGTTGCATTTTGTCAATCGCCGGCCCGGCCTGACGGTCGCCGAGCTCCTCGATGTGCTCAAGATCACCAAGCAGAGCCTGGCGCGCGTGCTCAAGCAACTGATCGACACCGACCATATCGTGCAATTGCAGGGCCCCCGCGACCGCCGCCAGCGCGAGCTTTATCCGACGGCCAAGGGCCGTGCTCTGGCGCTGGCACTGGCGCGGCCACAGTCGCGCCGCATCCATGCTGCATTGGAAGATTCCGGAGCCACCGAACGCGCCGTTATCGAACGGTTCCTTGAAGCGATGGTAAATCCGGAACTAAGGGCGCAGATCGACATTGTGCCCGCAAAGATGTCAGGGAAAAACCATGGAGACCATTGAGAGGGTTGATCATCCGACAGCACCGGAAGACGACGCGCCGCATCTGCTGGTGGTCGACGACGACACCCGTATCCGCAATCTTCTGAAACAGTATCTGACCGAAAACGGTTTTCGCGTCACCGTCGCCGGAAATTCCGGCGAGGCGAGGCGCAAGCTCGCCGGCCTCGACTTCGATCTGATCGTGCTCGACGTCATGATGCCGGGTGAAAGCGGCGTCGATCTCACCAAGGCGCTGCGGGCCGAGAAAAACGTGCCGATCCTGATGCTCACCGCACTGTCCGAAACCGACAGCCGGATCACCGGGCTCGAGGCCGGTGCCGACGACTATCTGCCTAAACCGTTCGACCCGCGCGAGCTGATCCTGCGCATCAACAATATCCTGCGCCGCGGCGGCCCCGCGACGACGCCCAAGGTCGAACAGCTGGTCTTTGGCCCCTATACGTTCCAGATCGCCAGGCGTGAGCTGAAGCGCGGCGGCGAGGCGCTCAAGCTGACCGACCGCGAGCAGGAAATCCTGGCGATCTTCGCTGCGCGTGCCGGCGAAACGATACCGCGGCATGAGCTTGTCGGCGATGAATCCGAGGTCGGCGAGCGCACGATCGACGTCCAGATCAACCGGCTGCGCCGCAAGATCGAACGCGATCCGTCCAATCCGGTCTGGCTGCAGACCGTGCGCGGTATTGGGTATCGGCTCAGCGTGGAATAGAATGCCGCCGACAGCGGCCCTTTGCCGGGTCCCGGTGAGCGAAAGGACGAATGGCGACCACGCAACTCGAACGGCCGGGAGATGGCGGCTTCAGCGCCCGCGCGACGCGGGCGCTCAAGGCCGTGCCGCGCGCCTGGAACCGTTTCTGGCGCCTGGTGTCGCTTTACATGCCGAAGCGGCTCTATGCCCGCTCGCTGATCATCGTCATCGCGCCAATGATCATGCTGCAGTCGGTCGTCGCCTTTGTCTTCATGGAGCGCCACTGGCAGACCGTGACGCAACGCCTGTCGCAGGCCACGGTGCGCGACATCGCCGCCATCATCGACCTGATAGAGACCTATCCTCACGACGCCGACTACGCCAACGTCATCCGCATCGCCCAGGATCGCATGCAGCTGAAGGTCGACCTCCTACCGCCCGACCCGCTGCCGCCTCCCGGGCCAAAGCCGTTCTTCTCGATCCTCGACGAGATCCTCTCGTCCGAGATCACCCGCCAGATCAACCGTCCGTTCTGGATCGATACGGTCGGCAATTCCAATATCGTCGAGGTCCGCGTCCAGCTCGAGAACAAGGTGCTGCGCGTCTTCGTGCGCCGCAGCCAGGCTTATGCATCGAACACCCATATTTTCCTGATCTGGATGGTCGGCACCTCGCTGGTGCTGCTGATGATCGCCATTCCCTTCCTGCGCAACCAGATCCGGCCGATTCTGACGCTGGCCGAGGCGGCCGAGAGCTTCGGCAAGGGCCGGCCGATGCCGCGCGATTTTCGCCCACGCGGCGCCGAGGAAGTCCGCCGCGCCGGCTTTGCCTTCATCCAGATGCGCGAACGCATCGAACGCCAGCTCGAGCAGCGTACCGCCATGCTGAGCGGCGTCAGCCACGATCTGAGGACCATCCTCACCCGCTTCAAGCTGCAATTGGCGCTTGCCGGGACCAAGGCGGCCGATACCCAGGCACTCGACCAGGACATCGACGACATGCAGTCGATGCTGGAAGGCTACCTTGCCTTTGCACGCGGCGAAGCTTCGGAAGATGCCGGTCAGTTCGATCTCGAAGCCTTCTTCGACAAGCTTCGCGAGGAAGCCGCGCTGCGCAAGCGCAAGCTGTCGACCGTGCTTGTCGGCGATCCGCATGTGCACGTGCGCCCCAATGCATTTGCGCGGCTGCTGTCCAACGTCGTCGGCAATGCATTCCGCTATGCCAAGACGGTGGAGATCAATGCCAATCATGGGCGCGGTTCGCTGCTCGTCACCATCGACGATGACGGCCCGGGAATTCCGCCCGAAAAGCGAGAGGATGTATTCAAGCCGTTCGTGCGGCTGGACGAGGCCCGCAACCTCGACGCCAGCGGCACCGGCCTTGGCCTCTCCATCGCACGAGACATTGCCCGCAGCCATGGCGGCGACATTGTCCTCGAACGCAGCCCGCTCGGCGGCCTTCGGGCGGTGATCAAGGTCCCCGCTTGACGGCAGCGACACCCGGCCTTCATCGGCCCGTCATGAAACCATGGTGAAGAGCGCCAATGAAGCGCGCGATCCTGATTGATTCGGCCCTGCGGCCTCATTTCGACCCCGCGCCTGCCCAGGTGCGCTGGTGCGACGCCCGAGCTGCGGCGTGGTCGCCGCTCAGGCGTCGCGGCGAGGCAATCAAGCTTGCCGCCAAGGGACCGCCATGCGCATCCTGATGGTCACCGACGCCTGGCGCCCGCAAGTCAACGGCGTCGTCCACACGCTAGAGCGTCTCTCGGAGACCCTGAAATCCTTCGATATCGAGACGGACTTCCTGACGCCGAATATCTTTCGCACCCTGCCTCTGCCGACCTATCCCGATATCAGGCTGGCGCTGACGACGCCGCACCGCGTGGCGCAGCTGATCGAGGCACGCAAGGTGGACCACATCCATATCGTCACCGAAGGACCGCTCGGCATTATGGCCCGGCGCTACTGCCGCAACGCCGGCCGCCCGTTCACGACCAGCTATCACACACGTTTTCCGGAATATCTGAGCGCGCGCCTGCCGGTGCCTGAAGCATGGGCCTATCGCTGGCTGCGTGATTTCCACAATTCAGGACAGGGCACGCTGGTTGCCACTCAGTCGCTTGCCGACGATCTTGCGGCCCGCGGCTTCACCAAGCTCCGGCCGTGGACGCGCGGCGTCGACACCGATCATTTTCGGCCGGACAAAAGAAAGGACCTGGGATTTCCCGGACCGATCTTCCTCTGCGTCGGCCGCGTCGCGATCGAAAAGAACCTGCCGGCCTTCCTAGACCTCGACCTGCCCGGCAGCAAGTTGGTCGTAGGCGAAGGGCCGGAATTGGCGAAGCTGAAGGCCAGATATCCCGATGCCCATTTCGTTGGCCATCGTCCGAACGACGAACTGGCCGAGATCTACGCCTCGGCCGATGCTTTCGTCTTCCCCAGCCGTACCGACACGTTCGGCAACGTCATCATCGAGGCGCTGGCCAGCGGCACGCCGGTCGCAGCCTATCCCGTCACCGGACCCATCGATATTGTGGGTGACGGCATCGGCGGCGCGGTGTCGGACGACCTGCGGCAAGCAGCGCTCGCCGCCCTTCACGTCGACCGCGCCGAGGCGCGGCAACGCGCAATGCGCTACAGCTGGAAGACCTGCGCGGAAATGTTCATGGAAACGGTCGAAGAAGCGCTGGGTACCAGGCGTAAACTGGCTGCGTGAACAACAGCGCAGCTAGAACAACCTGCCGCCGTCCGGCACTTTGCGTTCGATTGCCCCAAGCACCACCGCGCCCTCTTCATCGGGAAAGCCGAGCGTCAGCACTTCCGACATGAATGGCCCGATCTGACGCGGCGGGAAATTGATCACAGCGAACACCTGCCGGCCGATCAGGGCTTCGGGCGAATAGTATTTCGTGATCTGGGCCGAGGATTTCTTCACCCCGATCACGGGACCGAAATCGATTTTCAACTTGATCGCCGGCTTGCGCGCCTCGGGAAAAGGCTCTGCCTCGACGATCGTGCCGGCGCGGATGTCGACGCGGTCGAAATCGGCAAAGCTGATCTCGGGTTTTCGCGCGTTGCTCGAAACCATCGACGGTCAGGCGTTTCCGTAGGTTTCGAACAGCACGCCGGCCAACGCATCCTTGGCCGAAGTTCCCGACCAGACGACGAACTGGAACGCCTGGAAATAGCATTCGCAGGCCTCCAGCGCCGACGACAGCAGCACCTCGACCTGCTGGCTCGACGGCTCGACCCCACCGGCCAGCAGCAGCGACTGGCGGAACATGATGGCGCCTTCCTGCTCCCAGAGATCGAAATGGCCAAACAGCATCTGCTCGTTGATCAGCGAAAGCAGCCGCATCACCTCGAGCGCGCGCGCCTCCGGGACCTTGATGTCGAAGGCGCAGGCCAGGTGCAGCGCCTCGTAGTCCTCCATCCAGGAGAATGAAACGTGGTAGTCGGTCCAGCTTCCGGCAACCGAGATCGAGATCTCGTCGTCGCCGGCCCGCTCGAAGGACCAATCGTTGTTGTGCGCCACCTGCTCGATAACATCCACCGGATGGATTTCGCGGGAGAATTCGAGTTCGAGAAGTTCCATGAAATGCTTCCTGTCGTTCTGGGAGCGCCACCACACGCTCCGCGGGAGAGGCACACTCGAACAATTCTGCCTAGAACTCGGACGGCCAGGACTTCGTCAACGCAAAGACCCCGGACCGGACCCCACCGCCCGGCGCATGACCCTGCTCCGAATCATGCAACAAATTCAGTCTATTGATCGGGAGTCGCGTGACCAGCCAAATTTTTCGCACTGCGTCATTCGCATGTGGAAAGGCGCTGTCACAAAGATTCACGCAGTACCGGTAAGCGATTCACGACAAAGCGCTTTTTGCGATCCGGCTTTGTGGAAAAGTTTAACGATTTATTTCTTGTTATTTTTTTGCACGCGGCTTTGACGCAGCCGCAGGCGCTGGTTGACCGGTCAATTCGGCAAGCCTGGCCTCGAGCGCCTCGATGCGAGCGGCGAGGCGGGTGTTTTCTTCCCTGGCCTTCGCCGCCATGTCGCGAGCGGCCTCGAATTCCTCGCGCTGCACCACGTCCATGGAGTTGAGTATGCGCTCGGCCTGGCCCCTGAAGGCGGTCTCCACCTCGCGCCGCACGCCTTGCGCGGCACCGGCTGCGTCGGTCATCAGCTTGGCGAATTCATCGAGAATGCGGTTCGGTCCGGTCGCCATGGCAAATCCTCGCTTGGTCGAATTGACGTAGTGGCGCGCGATTCGGAATGCAAGCATATGCTTGCCTTGACCCCGCCAAAAGCCTGCCGCATGGTCCGCGCCCGAACCTGATGCGCCCGAACCTGATTGGGAACCCGGAGACCCTGTTGAGCGAATATTTGCTGCCGCTGGCCGCCCTGCCCTTTCCCAACATCGACCCGGTCATCGTCCGGATCGGACCGCTGGCGGTGCATTGGTACGGCGTCGGCTACATCGTCGGCATTCTGTTCGCCTGGTGGTATGCCAAGCGCCTCGTCACCAACCCAAAACTGTGGCCCGACGGCACCCTGCCGATGAAGCCCGTCGACCTCGACGACTTCATCGTCTGGGCAGCCATCGGTGTGGTGCTCGGCGGACGCACCGGCTACGTGCTGTTCTACGACCTGCCGCGCTACATCGCCAATCCGCTCGATATCGTCGCCGTCTGGCAGGGCGGCATGTCGTTTCATGGCGGCCTGATCGGCGTCATTCTCGCAATGACGCTGTTTTCCCGGTCTCGCGGCATCCGCACATGGTCGCTGTTCGACGTGGTTGCCGCCGGCGTGCCGGTGGGGCTTGGCCTCGTTCGCCTGGCAAACTTCATCAATTCCGAACTATGGGGCCGGCCGACCGACGTTCCATGGGCATTCGAATTCCCCAATGGCGGTCCGTTTGCACGCCATCCGAGCCAGATCTACGAGGCGCTGCTCGAAGGGCTGGTGTTGTTCCTTATCCTGCGCTTCCTCACCCATTCGCGGCTCAAGCTGAAGACGCCGCGCTTCGTCGGCGGCGCCTTCATCGCCGGCTATGGCGCCTCGCGCATCTTCGTCGAATTCTTTCGCGAGCCCGACCAGCAGCTTGGCTACCTCCTTGGCACGAGCTGGCTGACCATGGGAATGGTGCTGTCACTGCCGATGGTGCTGGCCGGCATCTGGGCGATGGCTACAGCCAAGCCGGTGACAAAACCGCAGCCGGCATGACGCGGCTGGAGACCCGCATCGCCGAGCTGATCGGTGCGGTGGGACCGATCCCCATCAGCGAATACATGGCGCTCTGCCTGTTCGATCCGCAGGACGGCTATTATACGACACGCGAGCCGTTCGGCGCCGCCGGCGACTTCGTCACCGCGCCGGAGGTCAGCCAGATGTTTGGCGAGCTGGTCGCCATCTGGCTCTATCAGGCGTGGCTGGCGATCGACCGGCCGACGCCGGTCGCCATCGCCGAAATAGGCCCCGGCCGCGGCACGCTGATGAGAGATATGCTGCGCACGCTTTCGCGGCTCGATCGGACGCTTACCGCCAGCGCATCGTTCGCCTTGATCGAGACCAGTCTGCGGTTGACCGAGGTCCAGAAACGAACGCTTGCCGGGACGTCGGCCACCGTCGCCTGGCATGAGGCCGTCGACACACTGCCGCAGGGGCCGCTTCTGATTGTTGGTAACGAGCTGTTTGACGCGGTGCCCATCCGCCAGTTCGTCCGCGCTGGGGCCGGCTGGCGCGAGCGGATGATCGGTCTCGACGATGCGAACCGGCTGCGCTTTTTCGTCGGCGCCGGCTCGCTTGACCCGATGCTGCTGCCGGAGGGTGCCGAGAATGCGCCGCAAGGTGCCATCGTCGAGGTGGCGCCAGCCCGCGCCGCCCTGATGGCGGCCATCGCCGGGCGACTTGCCGGATTTGGCGGCGCCGGCCTGTTTCTCGACTACGGTCACCTCCAGCCCGGGATCGGCGACACCTTGCAGGCCTTGCGCAAGCACGGGCATGAGGACGTGCTGGCCAATCCGGGGCAGGCCGATCTCACAGCCCATGTCGATTTCGCTGCCCTCGCTGCCATCGTTCGGGCACACGGCCTTGATGCCCACCTCTCCACGCAAGGTGAATTCCTGCTCAAGATGGGGCTTCTCGAACGGGCTGGCCGGCTCGGCGCCAATGCCGATGAGGCAGCTCGCGAAAAGATCGCGGCCGACGTCGAGCGCCTCGCCGGCCCGCTGGCCATGGGCGAACTCTTCAAGGTGCTTGCCGTCCTCCCCGCCGGCATTGCCGTTCCGCCGTTTCCAAGCACGGATTGACTTTTCGCTGCCGCCTCTCTCACTCTCCCGTCTCCGACTAGCGCCCGACATCAACTGCGCCAGCCTTCAACTGACCAGCCTTCAACTGCGCCCCTTCAACTCGCTTGACGAAATCGCCCATACGGACAACAAAGCCGCCATGCTGAATCAGACCAAACCGGATCCCGTTCGGTCGCCCTTGCTGGAAACGGCGCAAGGCATCCGCCACGGCTACTTCACGCGAGTCGGCGGCATTTCCAGCGGCATCTACCGGGGCCTCAACATCGGCACCGGTTCGAACGACGACCAGACGCTGGTGCGCGAGAATCGCCGCCGGGTCGCCGAATGGATGGGCGTGCCTGCAAACCATCTGTTGACCGCTCACCAGGTTCATTCGCCGGACGTCGTCATTGCCAGGGAGCCTTTTGCCGGCGAGCGGCCCAAGGCCGACGCCATTGTCACCGACCGGCCGGGCATTGCCGTCGGTGCCTCGACCGCCGACTGCGGACCGGTCCTCTTCGCCGACGCCGAGGCGCGCATTATCGGCGCCGCCCATGCCGGCTGGAAAGGCGCTTTCACCGGAGTGCTGGAAAACACCATCGCGGCAATGGAAAGCCTCGGCGCCCGGCGCGACCGCATCGTCGCAGTGCTCGGTCCTTCGATCGGCCCACGGAATTACGAAGTCGGACCGGAATTTGTCACCCGTTTCGTCGACGCCGATGCCGGCAGTGCCCGCTATTTCGCGCCCTCCGCAAATGCCGGACACGCGATGTTCGATCTCAACCGCTACACGGTCGACCGGCTGACCAAGGCTGGCGTCAATGCCGAAGGACTTGGCCGCTGCACCTATGCCGCGGAAGAGCTTTTCTACTCCTATCGGCGCAGCACGCATCGCAACGAGCCCGACTACGGGCGGCAGGTTTCGGCAATCGTTTTGGAGGCTGACTGATGGCGCTGCATTTCGAACGCTCGGAATTCGACGCGCGGCGCGATCGACTGATGATCGAGATCGCCGAAAAGAAGCTCGACGCCGTCCTGCTGTTTGCCCAGGAAAGCATGTATTGGCTAACCGGCTACGACACCTTCGGCTTCTGCTTTTTCCAGTGCCTGGTGGTCAAGGCCGACGGCTCGATGGTGCTGCTGACGCGTTCGGCCGACTTGCGCCAGGCGCGCCACACCTCGATCATCGACAACATCGTTTTGTGGACGGACCGCAACGGCGCCAATCCGGCGGTAGATCTGCGCAATCTGCTCAACGAGCTTGACCTGCTCGGCGCCCGGATCGGCGTCGAATACGACACCCACGGCCTGACCGCCTATAATGGCCGGCGCCTCGACGAGCAGTTGCAGACCTTCGGGCAGATCGCGGATGCCTCCGGCATTGTCAGCCGGCTACGGCTATTCAAGAGCCCGGCAGAAATCGCCAAGGCGGAAAAAGCCGCAAATCTGGCCGACGACGCGCTGGACGCAGCACTGCCGCTGATCAAGCAGGGTGGCGATGAGGCGCTGATCCTCGCCGCCATGCAAGGTGCGATCTTTGCCGGCGGCGGCGATTATCCGGCCAACGAGTTCATCATCGGCTCCGGAGTCGACGCCCTGCTTTGCCGCTACAAGGCCGGTCGCCGCAAGCTCACCAAGAACGACCAGCTGACGCTCGAATGGGCCGGTGTCTTCCACCACTACCATGCGGCAATGATGCGCACGGTGTTGACCGGCAAGGTATCGAAACGCCACCAGGAATTGTTCGATGCCGCCCGCGCCGCGCTACTTGCAGTCGAGAAGGCGATGACGCCCGGTAATACGTTCGGCGACGTGTTCGACGCCCATGCCCGCACCCTCGAAGCCCACAACTTGACCAAGCACCGGCTCAATGCCTGCGGCTATTCGCTCGGCGCCCGCTTCACCCCGTCCTGGATGGATATGCCGATGTTCTATCAGGGTAATCCCGAACCGATTGCGCCGAACATGACGCTGTTCGCCCATATGATCATCATGGACTCCGAAACCGAAACCGCGATGACGCTTGGCCGCACCTATCTGACCACCGAATCCCAGCCGAAGCCGCTGTCCCGCCATGATCTCGACTTGATCGTGCAGTGAATCCATAATGGAGAGAGTGTGAGGGGCGTTCGTCGCCAAGGAGTTTTCAGGCTAATGAGACGATCGCATGTGACGACCGTGTCATTGCTCGTGGCGCTGGCACTGGCGGCCTGCACCAATGCGAAGGACGTTCTCGAACCCTCGGCCATTGCCCCGCAATCGACGCAATCCCTCTCCGGAGCCGGAGGTGCCGCGACGCCCCCCGCAACTCCGGCTCAGCCTGCCGGCACCGCGCAAACTGCAGATACGGCGCAGCCTTCCGCTGCAGCAGCCGTGCCGCCCGCCAAAAGCGCGGCTGCCATTGCGCGGACCCGGCTGCAGGTGGCGCCGATCGTCGGCGCCTCGGTAGAAGCCGCGACACCGCTGACCGCCGAGCTTCAGACACGCGCCAGGCAGCGCGGCATCACCTTGGCCGGCAGCACCGACCAGACCCCAACACATGTGCTCAAGGGCTATTTCTCGACCATGACGGAAGGCAAGGACACTACCGTCATCTATGTCTGGGACATCTATGACCCGGCCGGCAACCGGCTGCATCGCATCAACGGCCAGCAGAAGGCGCCCTCTGTTGGCGGCGGCGAAGGCTGGACGGCGGTCGCCCCGGCGACCATGCAGGCAATTGCCGACCAGACAATCGACCAGTTCGCCACCTGGCTTGGCGGCGGCGCCGGCTGACCTGGAGTATGATTTCCGAAAAGTGAATCCGGTTTTCGGAAAAGACCATCCTCAGACTGAAAGATAGAGCTATCCCCGATTCCGTCGGCATCGAAGTGGACCTATCGCGGCATCGTCAAGCCGTAAGCGTTTATTGAGATTAGCCGGCGGATTCCCATTCACGACGCTTGCAATACCGGCGCGGGCCGCTAAAAGCCCGACTAAGAGGCTGGAGTGCTATCGGAGTCTCTCAATCCTTCGCCAGGAACGGTGCATGAAGCTCTTCGCGGGCAATTCCAACAGGGTGCTGGCCGAATCAGTCGCCC
This sequence comes from Mesorhizobium sp. M0437, assembly GCF_040321335.1. Classification (NCBI taxonomy): domain Bacteria; kingdom Pseudomonadati; phylum Pseudomonadota; class Alphaproteobacteria; order Hyphomicrobiales; family Phyllobacteriaceae; genus Mesorhizobium; species Mesorhizobium sp. M0437. Next base: position 25,857 of record NZ_JAMYRK010000023.1, on the reverse strand, counting down.
GCTACCTCAACATTCCGCTGGGCAAGGCCAGCGTCAGGCGCTTCGCCGACCAGGAAATCTTCGTCGAGATCCAGGAGAATGTGCGCGGCGAGGACGTCTTCATCCTGCAGTCCACCTCGTTCCCGACCAACGATCATCTGATGGAACTGCTCATCATGATCGACGCCTTCATGCGCTCTTCGGCCAAGCGCATCACTGCGGTTATTCCTTATTTCGGCTATGCCAGGCAGGATCGCCGTGCCTCGGGCCGCACACCGATCTCGGCCAAACTGGTCGCCAACATGATCACGAGGGCGGGCGTCGACCGGGTGCTGACCCTGGATCTCCATGCCGGCCAGATTCAAGGCTTCTTCGACATCCCGACCGACAATCTGTTTTCCGTGCCGGTCATGGCCCGCGACGTAAAGGCGAAATACAAGCAGCTTGCCAATGTCATGGTGGTGTCGCCGGATGTCGGCGGCGTGGTCCGCGCCCGCGCGCTCGCCAAGCGCATCGACGCCCAGCTTGCCATCGTCGACAAGCGCCGCGAGCGCCCCGGCGAATCGGAAGTCATGAACGTCATTGGTGACGTGCGCGGCAAGGATTGCCTGTTGATCGACGACATCATCGATTCGGGCGGCACGCTGTGCAATGCGGCCGATGCGCTGCTTGCCGATGGCGCCACCAGTGTGACCGCCTATACTACCCATGGCGTTTTGTCCGGCGGCGCCATCGCCCGCATCGGCGCCTCGAAACTGCAGGAACTGGTCATCACCGATTCCATCCAGCCGACCCAGGCAGTGCTGGACGCCGCCAATATCCGCGTCATCTCCATCGCCGAACTGATGGGCGAGGCGATCTCGCGCACGGCGACCGAGGAATCGGTGTCGAGCCTGTTCGATTAATGCGTGTCGCGCAAAACTGTGCAGCGGTTTTGCGATAACGACATGCATACAACAAGAACCCAAAGCGCGTCGCATGAGGCCGGTCGAACGCGACGCCCTTCAGGGCTGCGCCTCAGGCCGAGCCGGACCACTTGTTCGTCGCACACCTTCGCCAGCATCACGGGCGCCCCGCATGTAACCGCGTGGCGAGGCTCCCAGCATGCGCTTGAACATGGTGATGAACGCCGGCACGCTGTCATAGCCGAGATCGAGCGCCACCCTCGTGATCGGCTCGCCGTCGGCCAGCCGTGGCAGCGCCGCGAACAGACAGGCCTGCTGACGCCAGGTCGACAGCGACAATCCGGTCTGGCGGTGGAACGCGCGGGTGAAAGAGCGGCGGCTCATGCCGACGATAGCGGCCCACTCGTCGATCGTCGCATGCGGTGACGGTGCCGAGACGAAGCGCCGGCACAGCGTCGCCAACCTTGCATCGGACGGGAACGGAAGGCCGAGCGGCCGTTCCGGCAGGTTCGGGATTTCGTGCAGCAGGAGCTTCATGATCAGTCCGCCCCGCCCCTTCAGCTCGGCGCCTTGCGGCAGCTTTTCCGATTCCACGATCAGGCTGTGCATCAGGTCGGTGATGCCGACGACACGCAACCCGTCCGGCAGGCCGGGAATGGCCTCCGGCATCACATAGACGGACCGCATGCTGACGTCGCCCAGCATCTCGACGGAATGTTCGGTGCCGGCGGGGATCCACATCGCGTGGTCCGGAGGCACCATCCAGCGCCCATGCCGCGTCGTCACCAGCACGACACCGACCAGCGCGTGCAGCAACTGGCTGCGGCTATGATGGTGCCGTGGCACATGGTAGCCGTCCGGATATTCGGTCGGCAGCGCCACTGCCGGCCCGACGGCCTCTTCCAGCCATTGCCAGCGACGCTCATGCAACAGCCCGAGATCGGTGTCGCCCGCTCTGAACATTTCCCTGCCATGCGGCATCAGCTATGGCCCACTTGCGAAACTATTGGACCAAACCACGAAAGAAGTCGCGTGACAAGCAACGTATAAGGCTGCGCCCTATAAGACCGCCTGCGGGAGCGCCCGCCAAAAAGACCACGGAGCCTGCCTTGACCGATACCACAGCAACCGCCGACGCCAAGCCGGCAGCGGCCAGCCACATTTCAGCTCAGGCGACGGCCTTCACCGTCATCCTGGCGGTGAGCTTCTGCCATTGCATCAACGACATCATGCAGTCGCTGCTGTCGGCGATCTATCCGCTGCTGAAGGACAATTATGGTCTCGATTTCTGGCAGATCGGCCTTTTGACTTTTACCTTCCAGGTGACGGCATCCTTGCTGCAGCCGGTGATCGGCATGATTACCGACAAGCGGCCGATGCCTTATTCGCTGCCCTACGGCATGGCTTCTTCGCTGATCGGGCTGGTCGTGCTGGCCTATGCCGGACATTACTCGCTGCTCCTCATCGGCGCCTCGCTGATCGGCATCGGCTCGGCGATCTTCCACCCGGAATCCTCGCGCATCGCCCGCTTCGCCTCCGGTGGCCGGTTCGGTCTTGCGCAGTCGCTGTTCCAGGTCGGCGGCAATTTCGGCCAGGCGATGGGGCCGCTGCTGGCAGCATTCATCGTCGTGCCCTTCGGCCAGACCAGCATCGCCTGGTTTGCCGGCGGCTCGCTGATCGGCATCATCGTGCTGTGGCAGGTTGGCGGCTGGTACAGCCGCCTGCGCGCCGCACAGGGCACCCGCAAAGCGGCAGGCTTCGTTTCGCCTTTCCCGCGCCGCAAGGTCCTGGGCGCGCTGGCGGTGCTGACCTTGCTGGTATTGACCAAGAACGCCTACATCGCCAGCCTGTCCAGCTACTACACCTTCTATGCCATCCATAAATTCGGCGTTTCGGTGCAGATGTCGCAGGTCATGCTGTTCCTGTTCCTCGGCGCCTCGGCCCTGGGCATCCTGCTCGGCGGCCCGTTCGGCGACCGCTACGGACAGAAGGCGATGATCTGGTTCTCGATCGTCGGCGTGCTGCCCTTCACCCTGGCCCTGCCCTACGCCAATTTCGAGTGGACAATGGTTCTCACCGTGCTGATCGGCCTGATCCTGTCCTCGGCCTTCTCGAACATCGTCGTATTCGCGCAGGAACTGGTGCCCGGCCGGGTCGGCATGATCGCCGGCATCTTTTTCGGCTTCGCCTTCGGCATGGGCGGCATCGCGGCCGCCGTGCTTGGCGTCGTCGCCGACATGAAGGGCATCGATTTCGTCTTCCAGGTCTGCTCGTATTTGCCGCTGCTCGGGCTGCTGACGGTTTTTCTTCCCAACATGAAGGAGGCGAGGAAGCTCAAGGCGGGGACCACGATCGGGTGAAGTTTGGGTTGGACTTCGGCTTCCCCGCCCACCGGGCAGCGCGAAATTCGGTTCTCGACATAGACTTCGAGCCGGTCAGGGCCGCCGCTTAGCGACATCGCGGCCATTGGCTGACACGCTCCGTCATCTGAAACACGCTCCGTCATCTGAGCTTGAAAGCACGCGTCGCCCGCATCAGCCGGAATGCCTGCTCGGCAGCGTTCGCCAGCAGCGTGTCGGCGTCACGGATCGCGTCTTCGAGGGAACACGGTCGGCACAGAATGCTGAAGAAGGCATCGATGCCGATGTCGTGGGTCGCCTCTGCACCTGCTCCGATCGTTCCGGCCAAGGCGATGACGGGCAGATTGTGACGTTTCGCGCGCCGGGCAATCTCGGCTGGTATCTTTCCAAAGCTCGTCTGACCATCCAGGCCACCCTCGGCTGTCATGACGATGTCGGCGTTTGACAGCCGATGATCGAGATCCATATACCGCAGGATCAGGTCGAAGCGCGGATGCAGCCGGGCTCCAACAAAGGCGTGAAGTCCGGCGCCGAGTCCCCCGGAAGCTCCTCCGCCGACAAGCGGCGTCACGTCGACGCCGAGGTCGCGGCGAACGACGTGAGCGACATTTTCCATGCCCTGCTCGAGCAAAACCACCTGATCAGGTGTTGCACCCTTTTGCGGGCCGAACACCCGAGCGACGCCTCTCTCGCCGAGCAGCATGTTGTAGGGATTTACCGCGACGTCGACACGAACATTCGAAAGGCGATGATCACGACTGGAAAGATCGACACGAGCTAGCGATGAGAGGGCCGAGCCGCTCCCCGAAATGGGACGGCCGCCGCCATCGAGCAGACGCACGCCTAATGCTTGGGCCATGCCGGTTCCTGCATCGTTGACACCCGAGTCACCGCAGCCGATCAGAATTCTTTCCGCGCCAAGATCGAGCGCAAAACGAATCAACTCACCAACCCCATAACTTGTAGTGCGGGTCGGGTCACGCATGTCAGTGGGGACGAGCCGGAGCCCGGCAGCCGCCGCGATTTCCAGAACTGCAGTCCGTTTCTTTCTTCGCCCGAGAAAACCGACATTGGCCGCCACGGGTTGTCCCACCGGTCCCGTCACTGTGACGGAATGCAGCTCGCCATCAGACAATTCAACAAGGGTCCGCGTAAAATCCTCGCCGCCATCCACCATTGGAAGGCCCAGGATCTTTGCTGTCGGAACGGCATTGCGAACGCCGCGCGCCAATGCAGCGATGACATCACGAACGCCGAGGCTCTCCTTAAAGCCGGAGGGTGCGACCAATACTCGAAGCCGTCTTCGTTTCGTCAATCCTTTCTTTTTCGACATTCTACGGCTCTCCAACAAGTTGCAGATGGAGCGTGTTGAGCAGGGCTCCGGTGGCTGGCCACACGGCGACCGCGAACACGACGATGAGGATGAACTGCATCGGCAGCAGGATTGAGCTGAGCAAGGCGAGGTCTTTCGGGCCGTAGCCTTCCTCGTCGACCCCCGCGAAAAGCGCCACCGGTTTCGCGCAGATCGCGAGGGTTTGGCAAAAGCCGGTCGCCGAGACGAGGACAAACATTGCCAGGAGAGGGTCGAGCCGCGCTGTCGATGCGAGCATCAGCGCCGGGGGCAGCAGCACCGAGACACGCGCCGTGCGACTGTGGATCACGAGATGACTGAAAAGCCCAAGCAAGGCTAATAAGGAGATAAGCGCCAACGGGCCCAAGCCGGCGCCGCGCAGCGGATCGACAGTCGTCTCGATCAACCATCGATTGAGGCCTGATGCCGTCAGGCCGTCTGCCAAGCAGATCGTCGCCGCCAGAAACAAGAGCAGCTTCCACTCCGCACTCTTGATTGCATCGCCAAACGCCACGGAGCCTACTCTAGGAAGTGTGGCCAAGAGAGCGCCGCCAAGAGCGACAACGGTGGCATCAAGTCCGTGGACAGGTTCGGTCAGCCACGCGATGACAACCCCGCCGGCGATCCAGAGTATCGGCTGCCGTGCCAATCCGGCACCGCCACTAGTCACCGTCGTTGGCTGCAAAAGGGTCATCCGCCGTTCGACCGGCGACAGGAAAAGCCGGAGCAGGCATTCGACCGAAAGGAAGGTGCTTACGGCCGCAAACGGCAGGCCGAAAGCGATCCATTCCAGATAGCTTACTTTCACACCCGAGAGGCGGCCGACCATTTCGATCGCCAGCAGATGGGCACCGGCGCCGACGGGCGATGCAATGGCCGAGAGCAGGATAACAGTGGGGAACAGCAGCGCGAAGGCCCTTCGCAACCGGGCGCTTCCACAGCGTCCCGCGATCGCCTGAAAGGCGGGGATCATCAAAGCTGCGCGACCTGAGGTCGACGGAATGACGAAGGCTGTGGCGATCATGACGGCCGTCAAGGAATAGGCGATTGCGCGAACCGATCGCATGCGCCCCGTCACGAGGCCGAGAACGCGATCTGCGACCCCACTCGCCTTGAAGGTGGCCGCCAATATGAAGGAGGCAAGCAATAGCCAGATCAACTCATCGCCGAGCGCATGAAACAGCGCGCCTGGATCACGGTTGACCAGCAGCGCCATTGCCAATCCGGCGGCGATTGCAACGAAGGCATCGTCGAACCGCGTTAAGGTCCACCCGATGATCGCGACAAGCAGGATCTCGAGCGCTCGCCGGGCGTCGGACGGGAGCGCGGAGAGGCCGAATTCAATGATGGCCACACACAGGGATACACAGGTTCCGATCAGTGCGGCTCGCCGTATCGGCCAGAGCACCGGCGGTGTCCTTTCCCGAAGGGTGGCGTCACTGTCGGTCCGAAAATCTACTTGTGCCAACCGAAACCTCGTCTAGTTCGCCGCCAACGTGGCGATGAGGGCGTCGCACACCCTCCGCTCGAACTTAGGAGGTTCCGATTAGACGCTTGCGAGGGCTCCGGTTAGAATTTGGTGAGAGGCATTATCCGATCGCCGGCAGGATTACCGCATGACCGTTCGAGGCCGCATCTTCCTATTTCAAATCGCCATTCTCGCCCTTGTCGGACTGATTTCAGGACTGGCATTCGCAACACTCCAGCTGACAGAGGAATTCGTCCGCCGAATCGACAGCGTCCACGGGCGGTTCGAGGCGCTCGCCGAACTCAATGGGCAAGCCAACAATTACACCGAGCAACTCGCTGAAGTCTTGCTGCTTGGGCCCGAGCAAATGCCGGATTTCGAAGCGGCGCGAGAAGCAGTGAAATCCGGATTCTACAAGCTGGAGGGCGCCACTCGCGAGGAACTCGGTGCTCTCGGATATTGGAGCGATAGACGCCAGGAGGAGGCCGAACTCAGATTCGTCGGTCGCGTCAAGGCGCTGTTTGAGGCGATCGATCGGGCCGCCCAGCGACTGTTCAGCCAGCGAACAAAGGGGGATCCAAAGGGCATCGTAGACGCCTTCCGCAACGATGTGGAGCACCGATTAGAGAACGATCTTGAAGAAATGATTGAAGCCGCTTTGCACGATGAGCGCAGGGAGGTTGGAGAGGAACTCGCCGGCGTCCGTGGCGCACAATGGCGGCTGCTGCTGCTGACCGGCGGCTTCGCTGCGTTGCTCATGCTGGGCAGTCTGGGGTTCGGCCTGGTCCTGCGACGATCAATCGCCACACCTGTGCGTGAACTGAACGAAAGCGCCAAAGCCATCGCTGCAGGCAAGCTCGACCATCGCGTTTCCGCGACCGGACGCGACGAGTTCGCTTCCCTCTCGCGAAGTTTCAACAGCATGGCCGAGGCTCTCGAGATCGAACGTGCTGCTCTGATTTCGGTACAGGACCGCTTGGAGGCGGAGGTTCAGTTGCGCACCCGTGAACTGCGGAAAGCCAATGAGCAACTGAGAGCGATCGATAGCCGACGCACACAATTTTTTGCGGAGGCAAGCCACGAACTCCGCACGCCGTTGACGATTCTCCGCGGAGAGGCCGACGTTGCCCTCCGCGGCCAACCGCGTGTTCGATCTTACCGCGAAGCTCTGAGCCGAATCCGCAATTGCGCTGAAGATATGGCTCGCAACCTGGGGGACCTTCTGGCATTCGCCCGCTCCGAAGCTGAAAATTTCAGGTTCTCCTTGCGCAACATCGATACCGGTGAGGTTGTGAAGGCGGCCGTTCAGGAGGCTTCCGTACTCGCAGGTCCCAAGCAGATATCCGTTGACCTGTCGCTCAACCCAGACCATTGCCTCATTTGGGGTGACGCCCAGCGCCTAAAGCAAGCGCTGCTGATCGGCTTCGACAACGCCATAAAGTACTCAAAGCCGTATCAGACAATAGCAGTCGAGATGGCTGAGCGTCATGGAATGCTTGAGATCGCCATCCGCGACAACGGTTCAGGGATCGATGCCAACGATCTCCCGTTCGTGTTTGACCGATATTATCGCGGGCGTGTCGGCGGGAGGTCCGCAGCCGACGGCCTTGGTGTTGGCCTCGCGATCGCCAAGGAGATTATAGACGGGCACAATGGCACAATCGGCCTTGAAGGAATTGAGCCTTCGGGAACCCTCCTCAGAATCAGACTGCCGCTGGTACATCGCACCCATGATTCGAATCCTGATCGTTGAAGACGACCGGCGTGTCTCCGACTTTCTCCGCCGGGGGTTGGAGGCCGAAGGCTTCCACGTGAGTGTCGCGGAGGACGGTCGCGAGGGACTAGCCATTATTCGTACGGATCCATTCGATCTCGTGATCCTGGACCGTCTGCTTCCCTACCTGGACGGCCTTGAGCTGTGCCGGATCGTGCGATTGGAGCAGTGGCCGGTTCTCATCCTGATGCTGACCGCGAAGGAGACAATTCAGGATCGCGTAGATGGGCTCAAGGGCGGTGCCGACGATTACCTGACGAAACCGTTTGCGTTTGATGAACTGGTGGCCAGGATTGACGCGCTGCGCCGACGCCGTCAGGGTGCAGTGGATCGACAATTGCTTCGAGTGAGCCGCCTCAATCTCGACACGAGCGCTCGTCGTTTTGCGGACGGCGACCGGGAAATCAGCCTTACCCGACGTGAATTCGACCTTCTGCATTTTCTCATGCTCAACGCGGGGAAAGTGGTTAGCCGCGAGCGCATCCTCAACAATGTCTGGTCATACAGCTTCGAACCCGGGACGAAGATCGTGGAGGTATACATTCGCTATCTGCGTGCGAAGCTCGGGCCGGATGCATCGGCCAGCATTCAGACAGTTCGTGGGATCGGCTACATGCTGGTCGAGCGGAAGCCATAGAAGGTAGAGCGAAACTCTTTATCGCACCGTTCTCGCCACTCGCTGGAAACCTCCTCTTTCCGCAACGCCGCTTCCACCGCTTGTTTCCGAATAGGTGTTCATCGGCTCCCTTCCATGCTGCCGGCGCGCGCCGTCCACCCGCCGTGGGCATTGCCCCGCCGCGGTTCCCCTTTCCACCCGCCGCGGTTCCCCTTTCCATTTGTGTTCGGGCTTGGGCGGCGACACCGATTTTGGCGGCCGTTAACCGCTTTCGTAATTCACGGCCTCTACCCCCAGGCCTGCAGCCACCCAGTCGGGGAAGCCGCCTTCGAACCGGCGCGGGGCCCAGCCTCGTGCCCTGAGGATTGCCAAGGCGTCGGGCGAAAGAACGCACTGGACTCCACGACAATAGGCGACAACGGGTGAAACAAGAGATGCCAAAATGTTGGAGTTCGTTGTTCGTGCGGCCGTCGTTGGAATCGGCGCGACAGCCCTGATGGACCTCTGGGGATGGTTTCTGAAGCGAATGTTCGCGATTCCACCGCTTGATTACGCCTGGGTCGGCCGCTGGATCGGGCACTTTCCACATGGACGTTTTGCACATGCGAATATCGCACAAGCTGCCCGCGTTCGCGGCGAAACCGCCATTGGATACCGCCGTTGGATGGAGTGCGCATTACGCGACCGGCATCGTATTTGCCGCAGCGCTGATTGGAGTGTGGGGCCTCGACTGGGCACGGCACCCGACAGTGCTTCCGGCCCTGTTGGTCGGCGTCTGCATCATCGTCGCCCGTTCTTCGTGATGCAACCGGCTTTTGGGATCGGCATCGCGGCTTCGAAAGTTCCCAACCCGCGCACTGCGCGCCTGCGCAGCCTTATGGCCCATCTGTCTTTCGGGATTGGGCTGTACGTTGCAGCATCGCTTTCGGCATTGCTACTTCCGGCCTGATGGGCCGCCCGCTTGCACCTCGCGCCGCCTTCCGCTATAGAGCCGCCACCCGCGTAGACACCCTTGGAGGCAACGCGGCGGAAGGCCGCCTTCCCGCATGATCCCGAAAAGTGGATTCCGGTTTTCGGACCAGGTCATGCGTCAGCTATGTCGGCTTTCGACGTTTACGGCCCCGGCACGTTGCCGGCCGCGAACGCTCCAGAACAACGCGAAAGGAAATGCCATGAGCCACGATACTTACGAGCTCAAGGCCGAAGCGCGCGAACAGGTCGGTAAGGGGTCCGCCCGTGCAGTTCGCCGCAACGGTAAAGTGCCTGCAGTGATTTACGGCGACAAGCAGCCTCCCCTGGCGATTGCGCTGACCTACAAGGACATCTACTACAAGATCCATGGCGGCGGGTTTCTGACCACGGTCGCCACGATCGATGTCGACGGCAACAAGATCCAGGTTCTGCCCAAGGATTTTCAGCTCGACCCGGTCAAGGATTTCCCTGTCCATGTCGATTTCCTGCGCATCGGCAAGCATACCGAAGTCAACGTCGATGTGCCCGTGCACTTCATCAATGAAGACAAGTCGCCCGGCATCAAACGCGGCGGCGTGCTCAACATCGTGCGCCACGAGGTCGAGTTCCACTGCCCGGCCAATGCGATCCCGGATTTCATCACCGTCGATCTCACCGGTACCGATATCGGCGATTCGATCCACATTTCGGCCGTCACCTTGCCGGCCGGCGTCAAGCCGGTGATCTCCGACCGCGACTTCACCATCGCGACCATTGCCGGCTCCTCGGCGATGAAGCCGGAGGCTGCGGAAGAGACGACTGAAGCGGCTGCGCCCGAAGCGGCTCCTGCCGCCGAAGAGAAGTAACCCCTTCCCGCCCGGAGGCGACGATGCTTGTCTTTGCAGGCCTCGGCAATCCGGGCGCGAAATACGCCAACAACCGGCACAATGTCGGCTTCATGGCGGCGGACGCGATCGCCCGCCGCCATTCCTTTTCGCCTTGGTCGAAGAAATTCCAGGGTCTGATTGCCGAAGGCACGCTTGCCGGCGAAAAGGTGATCCTGATCAAGCCGCAGACCTTCATGAACCTGTCCGGCCAGGCGGTCGGCGAAGCCTTGCGCTTCTACAAGCTCGGCCCTTCGGCGCTGACTGTCTTTTATGACGAGATCGACCTTGCCGCCGGCAAGGTGCGGGTCAAAGTCGGTGGCGGTTCCGGCGGCCACAACGGCATCCGCTCCCTCGACCAGCACGTCGGCAAGGATTTTCGCCGTGTGCGCATCGGCGTCGGCCATCCCGGCGTCAAGGAAATGGTGCACGGCCATGTGCTTGGCGATTTCGCCAAGGGCGACCGCGAATGGCTGGACGTGCTGCTCGACGCAATCGCCGATGGTGCCGGATTGCTTGCCAAGGGCGACGACAATTCGTTCATGAACCGCGTGACGCTGGCGCTGCGCGACAAGCTCACGCCGACGGACGACGACGATCGCCCGCCGCCCAAGGCGCCAAAGGCGCAAAGCCACGTCCGCCAGGCGCGGCCGCAGCAGCCGGCGGCCAAGCTGCCCGAAACCGGCCCGATGGCGGCCATGCTGAAGAAGCTTTTTGGCGGCAAGGACTGAGCCATGGATCTGGATGACATTCAGGAATTGGTCCGTCTCATCAGACAGAAGTATGTTGATTATTTCGTCACCGCTGCCGGCGAACTTGCTCGCAACAGCCAAGGATCGCATGCGACCGAAATCAAGTTTTCGAACGTCGATTCCTTCTATCGAAATTTCATCGCGGTTGATTTCGTCAGTAATGACGGACAGCCAAATCCGCAATTCATCAACAGCGATTCCTATGTGAAATTCTCTCCGGATATTCACGCCGGGATGGGTGGAATGGATGTCCTCATCTCACCTTTCAGGTGGGATGAGGTTCATTTTAAATTCCCTATAAATGAGCTCGACGGCGATCTCTTCGACGAATGGTTTCGCGGCTGGTTCGATATCGATAGCGAGCGTGAAAGATCGGAGACCGTCGGAAACGTCATTCACAGTGCGCAATTGCTCGAGGGGCAACTGACCATCGATTTCGGAACCGCTGAGGTCGACGCGTTCTGGCATCTTCTGCAAATACTGAGCAGGTCCGGCGTTCGTTCGTTGGCGATAGGCACCGATGACATCGCGCAGCGTCTGAATTGAATTGCGCCTTGACGATCATCGGGGCTTTCGCCCATAGCCCTGATTAAATTTCGATTTCCCGATAGGACCAGACAAAAATGGGTTTCAAATGCGGCATCGTTGGCTTGCCCAATGTCGGCAAGTCGACGCTCTTCAATGCGTTGACCAGGACGGCGGCCGCGCAGGCCGCCAATTATCCGTTCTGCACCATCGAACCGAATACCGGCGAGGTGGCGGTGCCCGACCCGCGCCTGCAGAAGATCGCCGCGATCGGCAAGTCGAAGGAGATCATCCCGACCCGCATCTCGTTCGTCGACATTGCCGGCCTGGTGCGTGGCGCCTCCAAAGGCGAAGGGCTTGGCAACCAATTCCTCGCCAACATCCGTGAGGTCGACGCCATCGTCCATGTGCTGCGCTGCTTCGAGGATGACGACGTCACCCATGTCGAGGGCCGCATCGATCCTGTCGCTGATGCCGAGACCGTCGAAACCGAATTGATGCTTGCCGACCTCGACAGCCTTGAGCGCCGCATCGTGCAGATCCGCAAGCGTGCCGCCGGCAAGGACAAGGAAGCAGCGACCGCACTTCCGATGATGGAAGCGGCGCTTGAACTGCTGCAGGCCGGCAAGCCCGCCCGCATCCTGCTCAACGGCATCTCGGCTGAGGATCTACGCATCCTGCAGGGGCTGAATCTCTTGACCTCACACCCGGTGCTTTACGTCTGCAACGTCGCGGAAGCCGATGCCGCCACCGGCAACGCGCATACCAGGGCGGTCGAGAAGATGGCCGCCGCGCAAGGTGCCCGCACCGTTGTGATTTCCGCGGCGATCGAGGCCGAGGTCGCCCAGCTCTCGGACGAAGAGGAAATGGAATTCCTGGCAACGCTCGGTCTGGACGAACCCGGCCTGAACAAGGTCATCCGCGCCGGCTACGAGCTGCTCCAGCTCATCACCTACTTTACCGTTGGCCCCAAGGAGACACGCGCCTGGACCGTGCACAAGGGCGCCAAGGCGCCGCAGGCGGCAGGCGTCATCCACACCGATTTCGAGCGCGGCTTCATCCGCGCCCAGACCATCGCCTATGAGGACTTCGTCAGGCTAGGCGGCGAAGTCGCGGCCAAGGAGGCCGGCAAGGCGCGCGACGAAGGCAAGGAGTATGTCGTCCAGGACGGCGACATCATGCTGTTCAAGTTCAACACCTGACCTGGCGAGGGAGCCCAATGGTCACCATTGCCGTCGCTCGATGACAAACTTCAAAGCAGGGCGTCGCAGTGGCTCTTGCGCTGCTTGACGGGCCATCGTGCGGGGTCTAAGGGGCCTCTGCACCGGCCTCGCGCCTCGCCTGCCCGTGTCCGTGCGATGTGACTGACGCGCCCCCTCCAAACGAACGCTCTTTGGCAACAGCAAGGGAGACCCGGCGATGATCAAGGCCTTCGTCGTCGACAATGATCGCCTGCGCCTGGTCGACGATCTCGTGCAAAACAGCGACACTGTCGTCTGGGTCGACCTCTTCAACCCGACAAAGGAGGAAGAGACGACAATCGAGACCTGGCTCGGCATCGCCGTTCCGACGCGGGAAGAGATGGAGGAGATCGAGATCTCGAGCCGTCTCTACGTCGAGGACGGCGCCTACTTCATGACCGCCATTCTGCCTGCGCAGACCGAGGTGAACGATCCCTTGATGTCGCCGGTCACCTTCGTGCTCGCCGGAAGCAGGCTGATCACCGTGCGTTACCACGAGCCGAAGGCGTTCAAGACCTTTCCGCTGCGCGCCGAGAAGGTGGCGACCGGCTGCACCAGCGGCGACACCATCCTGATCGGACTGCTGGAGGCGATCGTCGACCGCCTCGCCGACATTCTGGAGCGCGCCGGCCGCGACGTCGAGGCGATCTCGCGCGACATCTTCGAGGCACGCTCGACCAAGGTTTCCAAGCGCAACCGCGACTTCCAGGAGCTGTTGAAAGGCATTGGCCGCAAGGAGGACCTCGCCTCCTCGATCCGCGACAGCCTAATCTCGCTGCAGCGCCTTGCCGGCTTTCTCGCCCATGCCTCCACGCAAAGCAGGATGAGCAAGGATATCCGCGCTCGCATCAAGACCTTGTCGCGCGACGTGCTGTCGCTCGCCGACCACGCCACGTTCCTGTCGCAGAAGATCAGCTTCCTGCTCGACGCGACGCTCGGCATGATCTCGATCGAGCAGAACGCCATCATCAAGATCTTCTCCGTCGCCGCTGTCATCTTCCTGCCGCCGACGCTTGTCGCTTCGATCTACGGCATGAATTTCGACATCATCCCTGAGCTCAAATGGCACTTTGGCTATCCCTTCGCCATCGGCATGATGGTGCTTTCGGCAATCCTGCCCTTCTGGTATTTCCGCCGCCGCGGCTGGCTATAGGGTCGTCAATACCGCGCTGCGGCTTGGGCGCAGCGGGCTGGCGCAATAGAAATTGCTTGACCAAATGCCGCCCTGCCTGCATCCGGGACCCGGACCCGTAGCGATCGTACAATCCTGAACAGGATTTCCAGACCATGACCGCAAAGACCTGGGCTTATGAGGATTTTGTCGAGGGCGCTTCGCTCGACCTGGGCACCAAGCTGGTAAGCGCCGCCGAAATCATAGAATTCGCCAACGAGTTCGATGCCCAGCCGATGCATCTCGACGAGGCCGCGGGCAAGGCCAGCATCCTCGGCGGGCTGGCGGCTTCAGGCTGGCACACCTGCGCCATGTTCATGCGCATGCTGTGCGATGCCTTCCTGCTCGACTCGACCTCCCAGGGCGCGCCGGGCGTCGACCAGGTCAAATGGAAACGGCCTGTCCTGGCCGGCGACCTGTTGACCGGCAGCACCACCGTCCTTGCCAAGCGACTGTCCAGATCGAAACCCCGCCTTGGCCTGGTGACCATGCGCAGCGAGTTGTTCAACCAGCGCGGCGAAGGTGTTTTCGAGCTCGAAAACACCGTCATGTTCCTCACCCGCGAGGGCAGTGCGTGAGCCTCGACGAATTCTTCTGCATCGGTATCACCGTCACGCTCGGTTCACATCGATTCGAACCGGAGGCGGTCAAGGCGTTCGCCCGCAAATACGACCCGCAGATATTCCATATCGACGAAGAGGCGGCGAGGAACAGCATATTCGGCGGGCTCTGCGCCTCGGGCTGGCACACCGCCGCCACCTGGATGAAATTGAACCTCCAGGCTGGCATAGAGGCAGAGGTCGCCCGCTGGCCCGGTCCCGGGCCGGTGCCGGAATTCGGTCCCTCGCCCGGCTTCAAGAACCTCAAATGGCCCAAACCTGTCTATGCCGGGGAAACCGTGACTTTCACCCGCACCGCGCTGGCCCATCGCCCCATCGCCTCGCGACCGGGCTGGCGGCTGCTGACGCTCCGCTCGGAGGCCTTCGATTCGACCGGCGACAAGGTCATCGAATTCGAAAGTGCCGTGCTGGTGAAGGTGGAGTGAGCGGAGTTCTTCCCTTCTCCACAAGAAGGGGAGAAGGAAGAAACGCTCAATGCCCCTCAAACCCGATCAGCGTCCTCACCGGTACGCCGAGCGCCTCTAACCTCTCGCGGCCGCCAAGGTCCGGCAGGTCGATGACGAAGCAGGCGGCGAGGATGTCGGCGCCGATCTGCCGCAATAGCTTGACGGCCGCCTCGGCCGTGCCGCCAGTGGCGATCAAATCGTCGACGAGGATTACCTTCTCGCCTGGAGAAACACCGTCTTTGTGCATCTCCATCTCGTCCAGCCCGTATTCCAGGCTGTAGGCGACGCGCACCGTCTCGGAAGGCAACTTGCCCTTCTTGCGGATCGGCACGAAGCCGGCCGAGAGCTGGTGGGCGATGGCGCCGCCGAGAATGAAGCCGCGCGCCTCGATGCCGGCGATCTTGTCGATCTTGAGGCCGGCATAGGGATGCACCAGTTCGTCGATGGCGCGGCGGAAGGCCCGCGCATTGCCGAGCAGCGTGGTGATGTCGCGAAACAGGATGCCCGGCTTGGGATAATCCGGAATGGTGCGGATCGCGGCAAGCAGCGTCTCTTCGAGCGAGGATTTCATCAAGCGGCTCTCCGGGCCTTTCAGATTCGGCTGAAGACGTGAAGGGAATTGGCCAATCGTAACCCGGTGCAGCTAAGTCCGGCTACGGCCATGTGACGCCTGACGGAAAATTGTCCGGCAAAGGGGCCACTCTGCGCCGGCAGCGATGAATCGACATGCCTGCAATGAGAAGGGCGTCTTTCGACGCCCTCGCATTCTCGTAGATCGCAGGGCTCAGTGCGCCACGCCGGCCCACACCTTGCGCTTGGTCAGGTAGACCAGTGCGCCGAACAGCAGCAGGAAGACCAGTACGCGAAAGCCGGTCTTCTTGCGGTCCTCGAGGTGTGGCTCGGCCGCCCACATCAGGAAGGCCGACACGTCACGCGAATACTGGTCGACCGTCTGCGGCGCGCCGTCATCATAGGTTACCTGGCCGTCAGAGAGCGGCTTCGGCATCTTCAGCGACACGCCGGACAGGAAGTACGGATTGTAGTACGTGCCTTCTGGTATGACCATGCCCGCCGGCGGCTGCTGGTCGTAGCCGGTCAGCAGCGAGTGGATGTAGTCGGGGCCGCCCTGGGCATACTGGGTAAAGATATCGAAGACGAAGCGCGGGAAGCCGCGTTCGACCCCGCGCGCCTTTGCCAGCAGCGACATGTCGGGCGGTGCTGCGCCGCCATTTGCCGCCGCCGCCGCTTCCACATTGGGGAACGGCGCCGGGAAATGGTCGGACGGCTTGCCGGGACGATCGAACATGTCGCCGGCATCGTTCGGTCCGTCATGGATCGTATATTCGGCCGCCAGCGTCTTGATCTGCGCATCCGAATAGCCAAGGCCCTCCAGTGTACGGAACGCCACCAAATTCATCGAATGGCAGGCCGAGCAGACTTCCTTGTAGACCTTCAGCCCGCGCTGCAGCTGGGCCTTGTCGTAGGTGCCGAATGGCCCGGCGAAGCTCCAATCCATTTCCTTCGGTTCGTGTATCGGGAAATGCGTCGGCGCCGCCTCATTGTGCGCCTCTTCCTGGGCGCTGGCTCCAGTGCTTGCGGCACCCATGCCCGCGGCCACAAGGCCAAGCAGCGCCAGCGAGGAGAGAATCTTCTTCATGCCAAATCCCCTTGAGATTCTCTGACGCGCCGTCACCGTCTCGAGCATGACCTTGTCCGAGTACCGGTTTCCACTTTTCGGAATCATGCTCAGCCCTTGGTTTCCGGCGCGGTCGTGGCGCCGGCAGGATGTCCACCGCCGCCCTTGTTCTTCTCGAGCACCGCCTCGGTGATCGAGTTCGGCAGCCGCCGCGGCTTTTCGATCAGCCCGAGCACCGGCAGCGCTACCAGGAAGAAGGCGAAGTAGAACAGCGTCGCCATCTGCGCCATGAATACATAGCTGCCCTCGGCCGGCTGCGAGCCCAGCCAGCCGAGCAGGATGGAGTCGGCCACGAACAGCCAGAAGAACAGCTTGTACCAGGGCCGGTAGACTGCCGAGCGCACCTTCGAGGTGTCGAGCCACGGCACCAGGAACAGCATGACAATCGCGCCGAACATGCAGAGCACGCCGCCGAGCTTGGAGTTGATGGGCCCGATATTGAAGGTGATAGCGCGCAGGATCGCGTAGAACGGCAGGAAATACCATTCCGGCACAATGTGGGCCGGCGTCTTCAGGGGGTTGGCAACGGTGTAATTGTCCGGATGGCCGAGATAGTTCGGCAGATAAAAGACGAAATAGGCGAAGACGAACAGGAACACGATCATGCCGAACCCATCCTTGATGGTCGCGTAAGGCGTGAAGGCGAGCGTGTCGGTCTTCGATTTGACCTCGATGCCGGTCGGATTGTTCTGGCCGACGACGTGAAGCGCCCAGATGTGCAGCACGACAACGCCGGCGATCATGAACGGCAGAAGGTAATGCAGCGCAAAGAAGCGGTTCAGCGTCGGATTGTCGACCGCGAAGCCGCCGAGCAAAAGCTGCTGGATCCAGTCGCCGACCAGAGGTATGGCGGTGAAGAAACCGGTGATGACGGTGGCGCCCCAGAAGCTCATCTGGCCCCAGGGCAGCACGTAGCCCATGAATCCGGTCGCCATCATCAGCAGGTAGATGATACAGCCGAGGATCCACAGCAGCTCGCGCGGCGCCTTGTAGGAGCCGTAGTAGAGCCCGCGGAAGATATGGATGTAGACGGCGACGAAGAAGAACGACGCGCCGTTCGAATGCAGGTAGCGCAGCAGCCAGCCCGAATTCACGTCGCGCATGATCTTTTCGACCGAATCGAAGGCGAGAGTGCTGTCGGCCGCATAGTGCATGGCCAGCACGATACCGGTCAGGATCTGCGCCGCCAACATAAGCGCAAGGATGCCGCCGAAGGTCCAGGCATAGTTCAGGTTGCGCGGCACCGGGTAGGCGATGAAGCTGTCATAGACCAGCCGCGGGAGCGGCATGCGGGAATCGAACCAGCGTCCGATACCGGTCTTGGGCGTATAGGTCGAGTGTCCCTCGCTCATCGAAATATCCCTTGCCTCAGCCGATACGGATCTTGGTGTCGGAAACGAATTGAAACACCGGCACCGCCATGTTCTCCGGCGCCGGTCCCTTTCGGATGCGGCCGGCCGTATCGTATTGCGAACCGTGGCATGGGCAGAACCAGCCGCCGAAATCGCCTTCCTGGCCGAGCGGGATGCAGCCGAGATGGGTGCAGACCTGGACCATCACCATCCAGGCTTCCTTGCCCGGCGTGGTACGGTTGGCGTCGGTTGCCGGCGCGTCGGCCGGCAGGTTGGCATTGCGGGCAATTGGATCCTTGAGTTCGGCGAGATTGACCGCCTCGGCGTCCTTCATCTCTTTTTCGGTGCGGTTGCGCACGACAACCGGCTTGCCGCGCCACTTCACGACGAGCGACATTCCCGGCGTCAGCGAGGAGACGTCGACCTCGACCGAGGCGAGCGCCAGCGTCGAGGCATCCGGGCGCATCTGGTCGATGAATGGCCAGGCAACGGCGCCCGCGCCGACCACTGCGGCCATGCCGGTGGCGACGTAGAGAAAATCACGACGGTTGGGATCCTGGGTGTCGGTTGCGCTCACGGGTGCCTGATCCTTTCGCCTCTTCCGTGCCGGCGGCCGAGCCTTGTTCCCCGCTCAATCGCGCCGGCCCGACAGCGCATGGCGAACAGGCTAGCGAATTCCTCCGGCATTTGGGACTTGGGTTTATGCGTGAAGCCTGTTTTTGTCCAGACGGGTGAAGGCACAAGGGCAGATTGTCGCGGGGGCGTAATTCGCACGGCGGAACGATTGGAAAACAGCAGCAAAACCAAATGGCTGCGTTCGCCTCGACAGCTGGCGCTGGCCCGGTTTATCCTCGGCCTATGGCGCATGTCATAGACCGCGGCAAATGGGCCGAAGCGCCCGACCGCTGGCCCGACCACTGGCAGGGCGAGCTGCAAGGCGGAGCTTACGGCTCCCGCAGCTGCCTGATCTTCAACTACCTGCCCGAGATCGCGGCGGCCCCAGGCTGCACAGCCATCCCTATTGCGAGATTTTTATTATCCGGACCGGCACCGGCCTGTTCACCGTCGGCGACCGGCAGATCGAGGCCACCGCCGGCCAGATCCTGGTCGTACCGCCGAACACGCCGCACAAATTCACCAATGTCGGGCCAGGCCCGCTGGAAACCACCGACATACACGAGAACGGCAGCTTCATCACCGAGTGGCTGGAATAACGCTTCTCAAACCAGTTCCGGTTCGGATCATGCGCTGGCGCCGAGCCTGGCCAGCACGGCGTTGGGAATGTTGTATTCCCGGATCACCGCGTCGTGCTTGCGAAGGCCGCAGAGTTCGCGCTGGATGAAATACCCGTGCACCGCTTCGGCTGCATCCCTGAGCAGCCGGGCGCGGTCGACATCGTCGCAATTCTCGCGCAGCCTCGTCAATGTTTCCTCGACGCGCCGGCCGGCGCGGCCGAGCGCGGCCGCCTTCTCGCCGAGGATTTCATGGCCAAGCAGGTCCAACGCGCTCTCCTGCGCGCCGGACCGTCCGAAATTCGATGGCATTCTCACCGCCATGGTCTACTCCGGTCTTTAGAAACTACTCCGCCGGCCGGGTCTCGGCCAGCGCGCTCTCCTCGTTGAACAGGAAACCTCCGGACTGCCGCTTCCACAGCCTGGCATAGAGCCCGTCGAGCCCGACCAGCTCGTCATGCGTGCCTTGCTCGACGATGCGGCCCTCGTCGAGCACCACCAGCCGGTCGAGTGCCGCAATGGTCGACAGCCGATGCGCGATGGCGATGACCGTCTTGCCTTCCATCAGCCTTGCCAGATTTTCCTGGATCGCCGCCTCGATGTCGGAATCGAGCGCCGAGGTCGCCTCATCGAGCACCAGGATCGGCGCATCCTTGAGGAAGACGCGGGCGATCGCCACGCGCTGGCGCTGGCCGCCGGAGAGCTTGACGCCGCGCTCGCCGACATAGGCCTCGTAGCCGATACGATCGCGATTGTCGCGCAGACCGAGGATGAACTCGTGCGCCTCGGCCTTCTTCGCTGCCGCGACCACCTCGGCGTCGGTCGCTTCCGGCATGCCGAGCTTGATGTTGTCGCGCAGCGAGCGGTGGAAAAGTGCCGTATCCTGGCTGACGACGCCGATATTGGCGCGCAGCGAATTCTGCGTGACCCTGGAGACGTCCTGCCCGTCAATGGTGATCTTGCCGCTCTCGAGGTCGTAGAGGCGCAGGATCAGATTGACCAAGGTCGTCTTGCCGGCGCCGGACGGGCCGACCAGGCCGACCTTTTCGCCCTGCCGCACGACGAGGTCGATGCCGTTGAGCACGCCGGACCCCTTGCCGTAGTGGAACTCCACATTGCTGACGTTGATGCGCCCGCCGCCGACGACAAGCTCTTTCGCGTCCGGCGCATCGGTCAGGCCGAGCGGCTGTGAGATCAGCGCCTTGGAATTCTCCAGCACGCCGAGGTTCCGCAAGATGCCGTTGAGCTGCATCATCAGCCGGCCGAGCAGCATGTTCAGCCGCAGCACCAAAGACAGCGTGAAAGCCACGGCGCCGACTGTGATAGAACCCTCGACCCAGAGATAAACGGCAAAGCAGGCGATCGCCGTGATCATAATGCCCGACAGCATCGTCAGCGCCATGCGCACGCCGGTCAGCCTGCGGGTGAACGGGCGCAGCGCGTCGAGATAGATGTCGAAGCCGTTCCTGATGTAGCGGTCGTCGCCATCGGCCGAGAACAGTTTCAACGTCTGCACGTTCGAATAGGAATCGACAAGGCGGCCGGTGATCATCGAGCCGGCTTCGGCGGTGGCTTCGGCATGTTTGCGGATTGCCGGCAAATAGCGCCTGGCCAGAAAGCCGAAGGCGGTAATCCAGATCACCACCAGCACCGCCAGCCGGAGATCGAGCCCGGCGACCAGCGCCAGCGTCGTCACCGTATAGACGACCATGAACCAGACCACCTCGATGAAGCTTTCCATCAGATCGCCGGTCGCCTGTCCCGCCTGCCAGACCTTGGTCGCGATACGCCCGGCAAAGTCGTTCTGGAAGAAGGCGTAGGATTGGCGCGAGACATGGCGATGCGCCTGCCAGCGCACCAGATTATAGAAACCCGGCGTGATCGTCTGCTCGTCGACCAGCGCCGACAGGCCGACGACAATGGTGCGGATGACCAGCACCACCGCGATCATGAAGACAAGTTCCGGGCCGGCGGCAGTCCACAGAGCGTGCCAGCTGCGTTCACCGGGAAGCTGGTCGAGGATGTCGACCAGCCGCCCGACGAAATAGAACAGTCCGGCTTCGACCAGCGGCGCGATGCCGCCGATCACCAGCATGGCGAAGAAGGCGATCTTCGCCTGCCCGACATAATGCCAGAGGAAACCCCTGACGCCGGCAGGTGGGCGAAGGTCCGCAGGCTCGCG
Organism: Mesorhizobium sp. M0437; assembly: GCF_040321335.1. Lineage (NCBI taxonomy): Bacteria > Pseudomonadati > Pseudomonadota > Alphaproteobacteria > Hyphomicrobiales > Phyllobacteriaceae > Mesorhizobium > Mesorhizobium sp. M0437. The sequence continues at coordinate 4,352 of NZ_JAMYRK010000023.1, read as the reverse complement.
GAATGGATAGACCCAGTTCTCGAACCAGCGGTAGATGGCAGTCATCATTCGGCGGCTTCACCCTTGGCGATTGCATCGTTGGCGGCTGCATCGTTGGCGGAGGGGCCGTCGTCGAGCAGGAAGCCGCCCGACTGGCGTTGCCAGAGCTGGGCGTAGAGCCCGCCGCTGGCAACCAGTTCCTCATGCGAACCTTCCTCGATGACGCGGCCCTTGTCCATAACGACGAGCCGGTCCATGGCGGCGATCGTCGACAGCCGGTGCGCAATGGCGATGACGGTCTTGCCTTGCATCAGTCTGTAGAGGTTCTCCTGGATGGCCGCCTCGGCCTCGGAATCGAGGGCGGAGGTCGCTTCGTCGAGGATAAGGATTGGTGCGTCCTTCAGCATGACACGGGCTATGGCGATGCGTTGCCGCTGGCCGCCGGACAATTTGACGCCGCGATCACCGACATGCGCGTCGAAACCCTTTCGACCGTTAGAATCCGACAATCCGGCGATGAAATCCAGCGCCTCGGCGCGCCGCGCCGCCTCGATCAGCATCTGGTCGCTGGCGTCCGGCCGGCCATAGAGGATATTCTCGCGCACCGAGCGATGCAGCAGCGAGGTGTCCTGCGTGACCATGCCGATCTGGGCGCGCAGCGAGTCCTGCGTCACCGCCGCAATGTCCTGGCCGTCGATCAGGACCTTGCCGCTTTCGAGGTCATAGAAGCGCAACAGAAGATTGACCAGCGTCGACTTGCCGGCACCCGAACGGCCGACGATGCCGACCTTCTCGCCCGGCTTCACCGTCAGCGACAGGCTTTCGATCACGCCCTTCTGCTTGCCATAGTGGAAGCGGATGTCCTCAAAACGGATCTCCCCCTTGGTCACGGCAATATCCTTGGCGCCAGGCCGGTCTTCGACGAGGCGCGGCAGCGAGATCGAGGCGATGCCGTCCTGCACCGTGCCGATATTCTCGAACAGCGTGGACATCTCCCACATGATCCATTGCGACATGCCCCAGAGCCGAAGCACGAGGCCGATGACCAGGGCGACGGCGCCGATCGTCACGGCTTGGCCGAGCCACAGCCATAGCGAGATTGCGGTGACCGAAAACAACAGCAGCGAATTCAGGACGTAGAGCAGGCCGTAGAGCTGAGTCACCAACCGCATCGACCGGTAAACGGTGTCGAGAAAGCCGGCCATACCGTCCTTGGCGAAGGATGCCTCGCGCCGCGCATGCGAGAACAGCTTGACCGTCTGGATGTTGGAGTAGCTGTCGACGACACGGCCGGTCATGGTCGAGCGCGCATTGGCCTGCTCCTCGCCGACCTTGCCCAGCCGCGGGATGAAATAGCGCAACAGCAGGACATATCCGGCAAGCCAGACGGCAAGCGGCGCAGCCAGCCGCCAGTCTGCCGAGCCGACGATGAACAGCATGCCGAGAAAATAGACGACGATATAGTTGAGCACATCGATGAGCTTGATGACGCACTCGCGCACCGCGAGCGCGGTCTGCATCAGCTTGGTCGCGATGCGCCCGGCAAACTCGTCCTGATAGAAGCTCATCGACTGCTTGAGCAGGTAACGATGCACCTGCCAGCGGATACGCATCGGATAATTACCCATCAGCGTCTGCTGGTTGAGCAGCGAATGGAACCAGACCGTCGCCGGCAGCGCGAAAACCACGATGAAGGCCATCCCGGCCAGCTTCAAGCCTTCGGTCTGCAGGAATGTCTCGCGATTCTGTCCGGACAGCCAGTCGACGATCCGGCCCATGAAGCCGAACATCCACACCTCGGCAAGGGCGATGGCCGTCACCAGTACCGCATCGAGAGCGATGTAGGGCCACGCGCCGCGCGTATAATGCACGCAGAAGGCGATCAGTGTCCGCGGCGGCTCGACCGGCTCCTTGGCAGGGAACGGATCGAGCCTTTTTTCAAACCAGCTAAACATAGAGATGCTCACAATACCTGTTTCCGCTCACGCGGCACGCGAACGGACGGGGTGCCCAGACCGCATGGCGTCAAGGACCGGCGATACGGAATCGTCCGCCTCGCCGGTCCTGCTTCGCGCTATATAGGTTGTCGCGGGCCTTTCGCCGACAGTCTCGTTTGACGATGCTGACGACGTTTTGACGATCCGGATTTTCGCGCTGGTTTTTGCACCAGGCCGGATCAGCCTGATGATCCGGCGCACCAGCGACGGCCGGCTATAGTCCGGAACGGCGCGCGAGAAATCGACGTCCGGCAGCATACCGCGATGCGGACGCCGGCGGGTCTCGGCGTGAACCGCCGACGAGTAGGTCTCGCCGATCAAAAGCGCCCAGGTCGCAGTCTTCCGCTCGTGCAGGCTTCTTGAGCCGGGTATTCTACAGGGATCGAACATCGGTCCGTCCTCCAGTTGAAGATGCAGGTAGAAGGGTGAACCAACCCAGGCCGCGGGCACGCGCGGCGCGGCAAAGGTGGCATCGGTCGAAGCGTGTTCAGGTGGGGCGTTCAGCCCCTTCCACAGCTTGAAAAACATCGCAGGATTCCTTCAAAGGCCGAAAAAGGTTTCGGCGGGAATCGGTGCGATTGAAGTCTAGAAGGTCAGGAGAATCGTCGTACCGAAACCGCCGTCGGGCTGGTAAGCCCACGAGAGGGGTGGTGGATGTGCATGGCCATCATGAATTACCCCTCCGTCGGTTCGGGTTGACAATGCTGGCCGTATAACCGACTTCGCAGAAAATGACCACCCGCCAGTCCAGGAATTTCCAAAACCGCGAGAGCTCTGTGGCTGATCTGCCACTTATTAGAAAGACGCGGAAATGAACGACCGTCTCCGCATCGCGCTCTACCAGCCTGATATCGCCGGCAACACCGGGACAATCCTGCGCTTCGCCGCTTGCCTCGGTCTCGGCGTCGACATCATCGAACCGGCGGGCTTCCCGCTCGGTGACCGGGCGCTGAAACGGGCCGGCATGGACTACCTCGAAATGGCGGCGCTCACCCGGCACGTCGACTGGCACGCCTTCGAGGACTGGCGCAAGCTTGCAAAGCGGCGGCTGGTGCTGCTGTCGACCAAAGCCACGACCCCTTACACCAGCTTCGCCTTCGGCGATGACGACATTCTTCTGTTCGGCCGCGAATCCGCAGGCGTTCCGGATCTTGTCCATCAAGCGGCGGATGCCCAATTGACCATTCCCATGCAAGACGCTGCGCGCAGCATCAACGTCGCGCTTTCCGTCGCCATGGTGGCGGGTGAAGCCATCCGGCAACTCGGATAACGGCACTCCGTCTCCCGTCATCCTGGCCCAGGCGCACATCACCATCTCCTTGGTTTGCAGATCCCGGGTTTCTTCGCTACAAGCTCAACTTAACTTTAGGTCAAGCGAAAAAATCGGAACGGAAAAAGAGGGATGGCACCGGTAACGGAATTGACGGTCGGCCAAGTGGCCATGCGCAGCGGTGTGGCGGTGTCGGCGCTACATTTCTATGAGGCCCGCGGGCTGATCCGCAGCCACCGGACGTCAGGCAACCAGCGGCGCTACGGCCGCGACGTGCTGCGCCGTGTCGCGATCATCAAGGTAGCGCAGGAGGTCGGTATCTCACTGGCCGAGATCGGCACGGCCCTTGCGTCACTGCCCGAGGGCCGCACGCCGACGCGCGATGACTGGAACCTGCTATCGACCGCCTGGCGCGACGGGCTCGACCACAAGATCGCCCAGCTGAAGAAACTGCGCGACGGGCTGACCGACTGCATCGGCTGCGGCTGCATGTCGATCGACAAGTGCCCGTTGAGGAACAAGGGCGACCGGCTGGCAAGGGAGGGGACCGGGGCGCGGCGGCTGATTGTTGCATCCTAAATGGAAGCAGTGCGATTATGGTGCGATACGGAAGGGAACCTCAGTGCTGGGACATCTAATCCAAGCAGAAGAAGAGACACAGCTCATCGTGATCTATCGGATCGATTCCGGCGGCATGCCAACGCCCTATACGTCCTTGAGCTTCGATGAGGCGCAGAAAATGGGCTTCGAAAAATTCGGCAAGCTACTTGGTGAGAACCTAATTCTAGATTCTCCAAAATTGCGCGATCTATTTTTGTCGTGACATCCCTTAATCTGCTGCCGGCAACCGTCGTATCGTGAACTCGATCACGTCGCCCGGCCGCTCGAACCAGCTTTCGATCTCGGTCCAATAGGCCTGCTTGGGAAAGCGCTCGAACCATTCCTTCGCCTTGAGACGAGCGTCGGCGCGCGGCAGCACGAAGGTCTCGCGCAGGAAGCCGTCGCGCGGCATGCGCGCGTTCTCGGCGCGCGAACGGTCGAGCCTCTTCTTCAGGCCATCCAGCGGCGGTCTTGCCGGGGTGCGCACGAAAGAACTCCATTCACAC